>CAXSHC010000300.1:0-3799 GCA_964236745.1 uncultured Acetobacteraceae bacterium | reverse complement strand
TGCTACCCCCGCGGCCAGCTCCAGCCGGGCGACCGAGTCCCGCGTCACCCGCGCCAGCAGCACCGCACCCTCGCCCGGCCGCGGTTCCAGCACCACCACCGCTTCCGCATCTCCCGCGGGGCGTATCGCCCGCACGCGCATCGGCAGCACGTTCTGGGCGCTGGTTTGCGGCGGCGGCGCACCGTCCGGCCGAAGCAGCACCACCTCGCGCGCTGGGACCGAAACCCGCAGCCGCGCGCCGACGCCGAGCGTCAGGGCCGCGACCAGCAGCGAAAAGCCGTCGGCGTCGATCCGGCTCAGCCCGCGTTCCAGCTCGTGCCCGGCGACCACGCCTTCCAGCAGTGCCGCCGCGTCGGGCCGACCCGCCATCGCGCCGGACGACACCGCCGCCACCGGCCCGCATTGGAGCACGCGCCCGTTCTCGACCAGCGCCAGGGTGTCGCACAGCTGCATCGCTTCCGTCCGTCGGTGCGTCACGTAGAGGATGGGCAGGCCGGCGCGTGCGCGCAGCCGGGCCAGGAATGGCAGGATCTCCGCGCGGCGCGCGTCGTCGAGCGCGGACAAGGGCTCGTCCATCGCCAGCAGCGCCGGCCGCGACAACAAGGCGCGCCCGATCGCCACGCGCTGCCGCTCGCCGCCCGACAAGGCGCGGATGCGACGGCGCAGCAGCGTTTCCAACCCCAGCAGCGCCACCACCTCGTCGAAGCCCGGTCCCGCCGCCGAGGCCGGCGCACGCCTGGCGCCGTAGCGCAGGTTCCCGGCCACGGACAGATGCGGGAACAGTTGCCCGTGCTGGAACACGGTGCCGATGCGGCGTTGTTCCGGTTTCAGCCAGGTGCCGGGCCCGGACAGCACCTGGTCGCCCAGGCTGATCTCGCTCCAGTCCGGCCGGAAGAAGCCGCACAGCGCCGATACCAGGGTGCTCTTGCCAGCACCCGACGGGCCGAACAGCCCGACGATCCCGGGCAAGGGCGCTTCCAGCAACAGGTCCAGCGCTTGCCCGGTCGCGAACCGGTGCCGCAGCCTGACCCTGAGCGTCAACGCCGACGCAGCCGGCGAAGCAGCAGCTCGGACAGGAACAGCCCGAGAAGCGCCAGCGCGATCGACACCGAAGCCAGCCGACCCGCCACCGCCTCGCCGCCCGGCACCTGCAGCGCCTGGAAGATCGCCAGCGGCAGGGTCTGCGTTTGACCGGGGATGCTGCCGGCGAAGGTGATCACGGCGCCGAACTCGCCGAGGCTGGCGGCATAGCCGATCGCCAGCGCGGCCAGCACGCCGGGTGCCGCCAGCGGCAGCGTCACGGACAGGAAGCGGTCCAGCGGACCGGCGCCGAGTCCGGCCGCCGCCGCCTGCAGGTCCGGGTCGATCGCTTCGAAGGACAGCCGGATGGTGCGCACCATCAGCGGCAGCACCATCACCGCGGTCGCCAGCGCGGCCCCTTCGCTCGTGAACGCCAGCCGCGCGTGGAACAGGTGCCACAGCACGGCACCCGCCGGACCCTGCAGCCCGAACAAAAGCAGCAGCAGCCAACCGGTCACCACCGGCGGCAGCACGGTCGGCAGGTGCACCAGCGCGTCCAGCAGCGGCCGTCCCGGCAGCACCGGACGTGCCAGCAGCCATGCCAGCGCCAGCGCCACGGGCAGGGCGCCGGACACCGCCATCAGCGCCACGCGCAGGGTGAGCCGCACCGCTTGCCATTGCGCGGGATCAAGCCCTGGGCCGGGCATCAGGAACGGAACTGGAACCCGGCACCGCGGAACACCGCGGCGGCTGGTGCTGCGTGCAGGAAGCGCAGGAACGCCGCCGCTTCCGGCAGCGCCGTCAGTGCCGCGGCCGGATACAGGATCGGCGGATGGCTGGTCTCGGGAAAGGTCCCGACCACCGCCAGCCCCGGTGCGGCGCGGACGTCGCTGCCGTACACGATGCCCGCCCGGACCTCGCCGCGCTCCACCAGCAGCAGCGCCGCCCGCACGTTCTCCGCAGGCGCCAGCCGGTCGGCGACTGCTGCCCAGAGCCCGAGCGTCGTCAAGGCCGCCCTGGCATAGATCCCGGCCGGCACGGAAGCGGGATCGCCCAGCGCGAGGCGCCCGCCCGGCCCGAGCAGCCGGGCGAGGTTTAGTCCCGGCCCGATCGCCACAGGCGGCTGTCCCTGTTTTTCCACCAGCACCAGGGTGTTGCCGAGCAGGTCGCTGCGCGTGTTCGGCTGCAGCAGCCCGCGGGCGGCCAGCCAGTCCATCCACTTCTCGTCCGCGGACACGAACAGGTCCGCCGGCGCGCCCTGCGCCACCTGCTGCGCCAGCACCGCGCTGGAGGCGAAGGACAAGAGCGGCCTCGGGTGCCCCTGCGCCGCCCACAGGCTCGCTACCCGGCCCATGGCGTCGGTCAGGCTTGCGGCCGCGAACACGGTGACCGGCCGCTCCGCCGCCCCTGCCCGGGCCCATCCCATGATGGCCGCGAGTATGACGACCATCCCCCGGACGAGCCGGGCATCTTTTGCGCGAGATATGTTCATGCCGCCTGCTGCCCGGTTCCCGTTGACGGGAACGAACCCTAGATCGGACCGCTCGCCGCGACCAACTTCCGCACCAACCAAGTCGGGAACCGCTCATGACCTTTTCGCCCGCTTGCGTCGCCGACACCCTGGAGCGCCTGCGCGCACGCGGCCCGCTGGTGCACAGCATCACCAACCTGGTGGTTACCAACAGCACCGCGAACGCCCTGCTGGCGGTCGGCGCGTCGCCCGCCATGGTCGAGTCGGCGGAGGAGGCCGGACCGTTCGCGCGGATCGCCGACGCGCTGGTGGTCAACCTCGGCACCATGACCATCGAGCGCGCACGCGGCATGCACGCCGCCGCCTCGGCCGCCCGGGACGCCGCCACGCCCTGGATCCTGGACCCGGTTGCGGTGGGCGCGCTCCAGTTCCGATCGACGGTCGCGCTCGAACTGCTGGCGCACCGGCCGCAGGCGATACGCGGCAACGCGTCGGAGATCCTCGCCCTGGACGCGCTGCTCGCGGGGGAAGCGATGGTTGCCGGCCGCGGCGTCGATGCCGCGCACGCGTCGGGAACGGCGCTGGAGGCCGCCCGTCGGCTGGCGCAACGCAGCGGCGCCGTCGTCACCGTCAGCGGGCCGGTGGACCTGGTCACGGACGGTCGACGCATGGCCGGGATCAACAACGGCCACCCGCTGATGACGCGCGTCACCGGGCTCGGCTGCACGGCGACGGCGCTGATAGGGGCCTGCCTCGCGGTCGAGCCCGACCCGTTCCCGGCATCCGTCTGCGGCATGACGCTGGTCGGCTTGGCTGGCGAGCTCGCCGCGGAACGCGCCCGCGGCCCAGGCTCGCTCCAGGTGGAGCTGCTGGACGCGCTGCATGGTCTCGACCGTGCGACGATACTGGCCCGGGCACGGCTGGAGCAGCACATGCTTGCCTAGGCAGGTTTCGGAACATATGGTGAACGTAGACGGCTGCCCGATGCCCAGGCGCCGCTCCCACCGACGAGGCTTGCCCGCGATGTCGATGACCACACGGATCATCTACCAGCCCTACCACCACGCCGGCCATGCGTCGCTGCGCGCCGGCACCCCGGTGGCCTGCCGCACCGCCGAGGAAGGCCTCAGGCGAGCCGAGCGCGCCTTTTCTGCAGGCCTGGTGGCGGGCGCCGACGTGGTGCTGGTGCGGCACGACGAGGATGCGGACGAGTTCGGCGATCCTGAGTTCATCGGCCGGCTGGGAGATACGCCCGATCAGGCCGACCCGTCCTGATCTGATCGGTGTCAACTCGCATGGGTTGATGAA
>CAXSHC010000299.1:0-3799 GCA_964236745.1 uncultured Acetobacteraceae bacterium | reverse complement strand
GGCGCGGTCCGGCTGTGGACCGTTCCAGGGCTCGCGGCCTGGAACGCCTGATCCCAAGGCGCCGGGTCCGGTGGTTTCCGGTCCCGTCGCGTGAACTTCCTCGGACATGGTCTGCAGCACCGCCACGTTGACGCGTCGCTCCGGATGGCGCATCCCCGGCCGGCATGGCGGGATCCGCGAACACCCGCGCAATGTGGCAGCGCTCGCGTGCGAAGCAAAGCCGGTCCGGACGCGATGACCGGCGGCGGGCGCGGGGGTGGGGGCCTCCAGGCGCCCGATCCCGACCAGGCCGGACCAGGACGGAGAACAGCGTGCCCGACAGGATATGGGTCGACGTGGAGGACCTGTTCCAGTACTCGGCCTTCAACGCGCGCCCGAGCGGCATACAGCGGATCGAGTTGGAACTGTGCCGCGCCCTGGCGCTGATGCCCGAAACCCGTGACCGCGTCGGCTTCGTGCGGCACGACTCCGCCCGCAACGGCTTCACCGCCATCCCCTTCGCCGTGGTGGACGCCCTGCATGCGCGCCTGACGACTGCGGCCGGCTCCCCGCCCGCCTCGCGGCAGGCGCCGCCGCCGGACGCGCTTGCCGCCGGTCCCGGCAACCCCGGTCTCGCGCGGCGCATCGCCTACCGCATTCCGCTCGACATGCGCACGCCGCTGCTCCGGCTGGTCAGGTCGCAGCGCGACACGCTGGAGGCCGCCGGCAGCCTGGCCGGCGTGGCGTTGAAGCGGCTGCGCCCGTCGGCGCGGGCGGACACCGCCTCGGCCGACCCTGTCCCGGCATCGGGCGGCCTGACCGTCGCCGGCTTCGCCGACACCGCGGAGGCCGGCGACGTGCTGCTGGTGCTGGGCTCGAACTGGTTCCACCCGTTCTATGGCGAGCTGGTGCAACGCGCCCGGGCGCGGCACGGGCTGCGCGTCGCCCTGCTGATCTACGACCTGATCCCGCTGCTCCGGCCGGAATGGTGCGACGCCAACCTGGTGCAGCGGTTCCGCCACTGGGCGCGCGCGCTGCTGCCGCAGGCGGACATCCTGCTCACCATCAGCCAGTGGAGCGGCCAGGACGTGCTCCGCTTCGCCGAGCGCGACCGGCTCCCGCTTCGCGCCGCACCCCGCACCATCCCGGTCGGCACCGGGTTCAGCATGCCGCCCGGCCACCGCGCCGCGGTCCCGGTGGACGCGGCAGACCGGCTGCCGGCGGCCGGCAGCTACGTGCTGATGGTGTCCACCATCGAGGCGCGCAAGAACCACGCGCTTCTGGTACGCATCTGGCGCCGCCTGCTGGACGCCCTGCCGGCGGAGCGGGTGCCGACCCTGGTGTTCGCGGGCAAGGTTGGCTGGCTGGTGGACGACCTGATGCAGCAGCTCCGCAACGCCGACTGGCTCGGCGGCAAGGTTCTTCTGGTCGAGAACCCGCAGGACAGCGAGCTGGAGCAACTGTATCGCGGCTGCCTGTTCACCGTGTTCCCGTCCTTCTACGAGGGCTGGGGCCTGCCGGTGACAGAAAGCTTCGGCTTCGGCCGGCCCTGCATCGCATCGGGCGCCACCGCCCTGCCGGAAGCCGGCGGCACGCTGGCGCGCTACTTCGACCCCGAGAACGGCGCCGAAGCGTTCCGGGTGCTGCGCGAGGCGATCGAGGACCCAGCCGGGGTCGAGGCCTGGGGTGCCCGCGTGGCGGCCGAGTTCAGGCCGGTCAGCTGGGAAGACTCCGCACGCGGGATCCTGCGCGCGATCGACCGCGACCGGCTCGCCGTGCCGGCCGCGCTTGGGCGCAGCACGGAGGCCGGCGATCCGTCGGCACCCGCTTCCGGCAGCGCTTCCCACCTGGTCTGAGGCGGGCGACGGTTGCATCCGACGCCCACGCCGGCACGTTCGGAACAGGGAGCCGCGTCCCGGAACACCATGACCGGAGCACCATGACGTTCATCTCCTACGCCCAGAACTTCGAGGACGTCCTCCTGTGGCGCGCGCTCGGCACGGTTGAGCGCGGCTTCTTTATCGACGTCGGCGCCCAGCACCCGGACCAGGACAGCGTCACCCGCGCCTTCTACGACCGCGGCTGGAGCGGGGTGAACGTCGAGCCGCTTGCCCCCGAGGCGGCCCGCATCCGCGCCGCCCGGCCGCGCGACGTCACCCTGCAGATGGCGCTGGGCGCCCGGGCGGGCGAGGCGGTGCTGCACGCGATCGAGGGCACCGGGCTGTCGACGCTCGACCCCGCAATCGCCGCCGGGCATGCCGGCACGCGCACCGTGCGCGAGGTCGTGGTGCCGGTGCGCACCCTGGCCGAGATCTGCCGTCTCTACGCGGCTCCCGACATCCACTTCCTCAAGATCGACGTCGAGGGCGCGGAGCGGGCGGTGCTGGAAGGTGCCGACTTCCAGTCGTTCCGTCCCTGGATCGTCCTGGTCGAGGCGACCGCGCCGGACTCCACCACGCCGACCCACGACGAATGGGAGCTGCTGCTGCTGGACGCGGACTACCGCTTCGTCTGGTTCGACGGGCTCAACCGCTACTACGTGTCGGCCGAGCGCCACGACGCGCTGGCGCCCGCCTTCGCTACCCCGCCCAACGTGTTCGACGACTTCCTGCGCGCGTCCGACGGCGTGTGGGCGCAGCGCATCGGCAACGCCGAGGCCGAGCTCGCGACGCTCCGGGCTGCCCTGGCGTCCACGCAGGCCGGCCTGGACGCCAGCGTCGCCCGCGAGGTGCGCGGCGCCGAGCACGGCGAGCACGAGCTGGCGCGCCTGCGCGAGCTGCTCGGCCGCCGGGAGCAGGAAGCGGCGCAGGCCGAGCACGAGCGGCGCGAGCAGGCGCAGGCGCTGCACGACAGCCGGCACGAGCTGCAGCAGACCCATCTTCGCCTGCAGGCCACCGAGCACGGGCTGCACGACAGCCGGCACGAGCTGCAGCAGACCCACCTGCGTTTGCAGGCCACCGAGCGCGGCCTCCACGCCATCGAAAGAAGCCGTTCCTGGCGCGTCACCGCGCCGCTGCGCCGGGCTGTGCTCCGGGCACGGCCGCCGGTGGCCGTCGCGGCGCCGGAACCCGCCACGGCGCGCGTCGACTTCCCGTCGCCGGCTCCGGGCCCGGTCCCGGCCGGCCCGTTCCCCGCCGCGGCGCCCACGCCGGCCGCCATGGCCGAACCGCAACGCGTTCCCGAACCTTTGCCCACATCCCCGCCGCCGCCGGTGCTGCTGGGGGACGGCGAGGGCGGCCTGCTGGCGGTGCACCAGTTTCATTCCGGTTCGGCGGTGGGCGACGCCATCACCAACGCCATGCTGCTGACCCGCACGATGCTGCAGGCGATGGGCTACCACAGCGAGATCTTCGTCGAGCAGCCGCCCGTCGCCTTGTCGCACCTGCTGCGCCCGATGGAGCAGCTGCCGCGACACGACCGCTACGTGCTGATCGTGCGCCATTCCATGGGCTACGACCGGTTCGGGCAGGTGCTCGACCTGCCGGCACCCAAGGTCCTGCTTTACCACAACATCACCCCCCCGGCGCTGCTGGCTCGCCATCCCCACCTGGCCCACTACGCCAGGCTCGGCCGGGAGCAGCTCGCCCGCTTCCGCGGCCGGGTGCGGGCAGCACTCGCCGACAGCGAGTTCAACGCCATCGAGCTGCGCTGCCTCGGCCTGGCACCGGTGCGCGCCTGCACCCTGCTGTTCGACACCGCCTCGCTACGCGCCCGCGCCCGCGCCGACGCTGCCCGCGCCGACGTCGCCCACCCTGTCGGCGGCACAGCCGACACCCCCTTCACCGTGCTGTTCGTCGGCCGCATCGTCGAAGCCAAGGGC
>CAXSHC010000298.1:0-3826 GCA_964236745.1 uncultured Acetobacteraceae bacterium | reverse complement strand
ATCCGCCGCCGCCTGCACGAAGCGAAACCCCGAGTACACCATCAGCGACGATCCCACGACCAGCACCGCATCCGCCTTCGCCAGCCCCTCCCGCGCCGCCTCCACCCGCTCGCGCGGCACGCTCTCGCCGAAGAACACCACGTCCGGCTTCAGCACCCCGCCGCAAACCTCGCAAGCCGGCACCACGAGCGACGAGAACTCCGCATCCACCAGGTCGGCATCCCCGTCCGGCGCGTCGGTGGCCTCCAGCCCGGCATGATCCGGGTTCAGCCGCAGCAGCCGCTCCTGGAACGGCGCCCGCTCCGTGCGCCGCTCGCACCCCATGCACCGCACCTGGTCCAGCCGCCCGTGCAGGTCGATCACCCGCGCGCTCCCCGCCGCCTGGTGCAGCCGGTCCACGTTCTGCGTCAGCAGCAGCTCGACCTGGCCCTCGGCCTCCAGCCGCGCCAGCGCCCGGTGCGCCCCGTTCGGCTGCGCCCGCCCGAACGAGCGCCAGCCCACCAAGGAGCGGGTCCAGTAGCGCTGCCGCGTCAGGTGCGCGCCCATGAAGGCCTGGAACGTCACCGGCTGCGGCCGCTTCCATTGCCCGTCGGCGTCGCGGTAGTCGGGAATGCCGGAGCCGGTGGAGCACCCGGCCCCGGTCAGCACGAACAACCGCCGGTGCTGGGCGACGAACTCGGCGAGGCGGGGATCAAACATGCAACGAAGATGGGGCCGCCGTCGCCCGAGCGCTATGCGCCGCCGAGCACCCCGCGCGCAAAGGCGGCGGCCAGGTCCATCGAGGCGGTCGCCTCCGGCAGCCGGAACATCTGCCACACATGCGGCACCACCGGCCAAAGCCGCAGCGTGACCGCAACGCCGGCCGCCCGCGCCTGCTCGGCCAGCCCCCGGCTGTCGTCCAGCAGCACCTCATGGCTGCCCACATGCAGCAGCAGCGGCGGCAAACCGCGCAGGTCGCCGAACAGCGGCGAGATCAGCGGCTCGGCCGGATCGGCTCCGGCGAGATAGGACACGGTCAGCCGCGCCATCCCGGTGCCCGGGAACAAGGCGTCGCGGCGGGCATTGCTGCGCAGGGTGGCGCTGGTCTCCGTCAGGTCGGTCCACGGCGAGAACAGCGCGGCACCTGCCGGCAACGGCTGCCCCTCGTCGCGCAGCCGGAGCAGCAAGGCCAGCGCCAGCCCGCCGCCAGCCGAATCGCCGCCGAACACGACGCGATGCGCGGCAATGCCCGTCGCGAGCAGCCCGCGATAAGCCGCCACAGCGTCGTCCAGCGCCGCCGGAAACGGATGCTCGGGCGCCAGCCGATAAGCGGGCGCAAACACCGACAGGCCACGCAACGCGTAGCCGGACGTGATGCGCCGGTGCGTCCGCGGCGAGCAGGCGATGTAGCCGCCGCCATGCAGGTAGAACATCGTCGCCGCAGGCGGGTCGCCGGCCGGCCGCACCCATTCGCCGGCAATGCCCCCCAGCACGGCCGGCGTCACCACCGTCCCGGGAAGCGTCACCGGGGGCGCCCGGTCGAACATGGCCCGCACCGCCAGCGGGTCCATGTGGGCGTTCCTGTTGCGCCGCTTCACGAACAGCTTGAGCCCGAGAACCGTGAGGTGCGCCTGCCAGCTCGCCATGGGGATGCTCTCCTGCCGCTGCCGCTCAGTCGTGGTGCAGGCCGAACTGCAGCCGGGCCAGCCGGGCATAAAGCCCGTTGTCGCGCACCAGCGCGTCGTGCGTGCCGGTGGCGACCACCTGGCCGCCGTCCATCACCACGATCCGGTCCGCCTTGCGCACCGTCGCCAGCCGGTGCGCCACCACGATCGTGGTACGGCCCCGCGCCAGCACCGCCAGCGCGTCCTGCACCGCCTGCTCGCTTTCCGCATCCAGCGCGGAGGTGGCCTCGTCCAGCAGCAGCACCGCCGGGTCGCGCAGGATCGCGCGCGCGATGGCGATGCGCTGCCGCTGCCCGCCCGACAGCCGCACGCCCTTCTCGCCGAGAAACGTGTCGTAGCCGTCCGGCAGCGCGTCCAGGAACCCGGCATGGGCGGCCACGCCCGCCGCGCGCACCTCGGCATCGGTCGCGTCCGGCCGGCCATAGCGGATGTTCTCCGCCGCCGTGGTGCCGAAGATCACCGGGTCCTGCGGCACGATGCCGATCCGCGCCCGCAGCGCCGCCGGATCCACCCGCGCGATGTCGACGCCGTCCAGCCGCACAGCACCCGAGGCCGGATCATAGAAACGGAGCAGCAGCTGCAGCACGGTGGTCTTGCCGGCCCCCGACGGCCCGACCAGGGCCACGGTCTCGCCGGGCGCCACCTCCAGGCAGAAGCCGGACAGGGCAGGGGCGTCCGGCCGCGCCGGATAATGGAACACCACGTTCTCGAACGCGATCCGCCCCTCCGCCCGGGCCGGCAGCGGCAACGGGTCGACCGGTGCGGTGATGCTCGGCCGCTCGTCGAGCAGCTCGCGCAGCCGGTCGGCGGCCCCGCCGGCGCGGGCCAGCTCGCTCCAAAGCTCGCTCATCTGCGCCCCGGAGCTGGCCAGAAGCACGGCATAGAACACGAACGCCGACAGGTCGCCGCCGCTCATGCGCCCGGCGATCACGTCGCGCCCGCCCACCCACAGGCTGAACACGATGGCGCCGAAGCCGAGCAGGATCACCGTGAAGATCAGCCGGCCCCTGGTGCCGATCCGCGCCATCGCCGCCGCCACCGAGCGCTCGACCTCGGCGCGGAAGCGCAGCCGGTCCACCGGCTCGTGGGTGAAGGCCTGCACCGTGCGCAGCGCGTTCACGGTTTCCTCGGCATAGGCGCCGAGATCGGCCACCCGGTCCTGCGCCGCGCGCGACAGCCGCCGTTCCCGCCTCCCGAACAGCACCAGCGGCAGCACCACCACCGGCACCACCAGCAGCACCAGCGCGGTGAGCTTGGGACTGGTCACCAGCAGCATCACCAGCGCCCCGGACAACAGCAGCGCGCTGCGCAGCCATTGCGAGATCGCCGAGCCGATCAGCGCCTGCAGCACGGAAATGTCGGCGGTGAGCCTAGCCAGGATGTCGCCGGTGCGCGCGGTCTCGAAAAAGGCCGGCGACAACGACACGATGCGGTCGAACAGGTCGCGACGCAGGTCGGCGGCGATGCGCTCGCCCAGCCACGACACCAGCGTGTAGCGCAGCACCGTCGCCACCGCGAGCGCCGTCACCACCGCCGCCATCGCCAGCGCCGCCGCGTCGAGATGCGCCATGCTGCCGCTGGCGAAGCCGCGGTCGATCAGCCGCCGCACTCCCTGGCCCAGCGCCAGCACCAGGCCCGCCGCCACCAGCAGCGACAGCGACGCGCCGAGCACGCGCAGCCGGTAGGGACGCATGTACGGCAGCAGCAGCCCGAGCGGGCCGATCGACACGCTCCGCCACGATGGCGGCGGCGGCCGCGCCGGCGGCCGGGCGGTTAGAACCGTTCCGTCCATGGCCGCAGGTCGATCTCGTGGCTCCACGCGCTGCGCGGCTGCCCGATCAGGTGCAGGTAGGCGTCGGCGATGGCGTCGGGGTCGAGCCGGCTGTCCGGCTGGTCCGACGGATCGGGGTTGGCGGCACTGCGTATGCCGCCGTCGACCAGCACGTGCGCGACGTGGATGCCCTTCGGCCCCAGCTCGCGCGCCATGCTTTGCGCCAGGCCGCGCAGCGCGAACTTGCCCATCGCGAACGAGGCGGACCCGGCGAAGCCCTTGATGCTGGCCGAGGCACCGGTGAACACGATCGTGCCCGAGCCGCGCGACAGCATCGCGCGCGCCGCCTGCTGCCCGACCAGGAAGCCGCCGAACGCGGTCACTGCCAGCC
>CAXSHC010000297.1:0-3835 GCA_964236745.1 uncultured Acetobacteraceae bacterium | reverse complement strand
CCTCGGGCGGCATGCCGGCCTACACGGCGGCCAAGTCCGCGGTGATCGGCCTGACCCGCGGCCTCGCCCGCGACCTCGGGCCCCACCACATCCGCGCCAACATCGTTTATCCCGGCTGGATCATCACCCAGCGGCAGCTCGACCTGTGGATGACGGAGGAAGCGGAAGCCGAGCGCAGGAGCGGCCAGTGCATACCCGACCGGCTCTACGAGCCCGACGTCGCCCGCATGGTGCTGTGGCTTGCCGCCGACGACAGCCGCATGGTCACGGCGCGCGAGTTCGTGGTCGACGGCGGCTGGTTCTAGCGATCCCGATCCATACGACAAGCGGGAAGCGGCCGCCCGTTCAAGCACCAGAACGCCGCCCTTCGCCGCAGCGGAACCCCCTGCCCGGCAAGCCGCATGCCGGGCACCCGCCGCGAAAGCCAGCGCGAGCACGATGGGCCTGTAGCTCGACACCGGCCGCGTCGCCGGCTTCAACGCCTTTGCGGTTGAGATGCCGGCCCGATCCCGGCCACAGCAGGACCGTTCCGCCGTGGTCGGGATGACTGCCTAGAACCCGGACGCGGTCGCCCACGCGGTGATCGCCTGGTTGGTCTCGTTCGGACGTTCGAAGACGGCGACGTGACCCCCGTTCGGCAGCAGCGCCAGTGTCGAGCCCTTGATCGCGGCCTGGATCTGCTGCGCAACCGGGAACGCATACACGCCGTCGTCCACGCCCTCTAGCACCAGGGTGGGCACCGCAATCGTCGGCAGCAGCGAGGTGTAGTCGGGACGGTTCACCAACGTCGCCGCACCCCCCTGCAGCCCTTCAACCGAGGCCTCGGCAATGATGTTGCCGATCTGGGTGCCGACAACGGGCGTGTCGAGCAGCGTGTTTCCGGTCAGCAGCGTCGGCACGATGTTGGGCAGGACCGACGGCACCCCCTGCTCGGTCGCTTGCAGCTCGTAGCCGATCCACTGCGCCTTTTCGACCGTGGGTGCGGCTGCCGCGACCGTGTCGATCAGGATCATGCCGGCGAAGCGCTGCGGCGCTTCCCGATACAGCTCCTCCGTGACGGTGCCGCCCATCGAGTGGCCGCCGATCACCGCCTTGGCGATCCCGAGATGGTCGAGCAGCGCCAGCACCGCCTGCGCGTAATAAGCGGTCGAGGCCGAGCCGCTGGTCGCGGTGGACTGGCCATACCCGGGCAGGTCGAGGGTGATCACCTGGAACCGACTGGCAAGCCCGGTCTGCTGATAGGTGAACAAGGCACCCGACAGCGGATAACCGTGTATCAGCACCAGCGGCGTGCCGGCGCCCGTCACCTGGTAGAAGATCTGCGCGCCGTCGAACGAGAAGGTGCTGCCCACGCGCGTGTCGGCGGCGACGGCCTGCTGCTGCGTCGGCAGCGGCGTTGCCGCCTGCGCGATCGGCGCCGCGACAAGCAGGACGGGAAGAACAAGGAAGGCTGGTTTCACGGATTTTTCTCCGGCTCGCCGCGACGCTCCAGAACGCGTCGTCTTCGGTCGACAACCGGAAGTTACAAACCGACCGGAGGTTTTCTTTTCCACGACGCTTGCCGCGTTCGTGTTGGAACGGTGCTGCTCCTCAGCCCGGCAGGAAGTCCGGCACCGACAGGTAGCGCTCCCCGGTGTCGTAGTTGAACCCGAGCACCACGGCACCCTTGTCCAGCTCCGGCAGCTTTTTGGCGATCGCCGCCAGCGTCGCCCCGGACGAGATGCCGACCAGCAGCCCTTCCTCCCGCGCCGAGCGACGCGCCCACTCGCGCGACTCTTCCGCTTCCACCTGGATCACCCCGTCCAGCACCTCCCGGTGCAGGTTCGCCGGCACGAACCCGGCGCCGATCCCCTGGATCGGGTGCGGCCCGGGCGTCCCGCCGGAGATCACCGGCGACGCCGCCGGCTCCACGGCGAACACCTTGAGCCTCGGGAACCGCTGCTTCAGCACCTCGGCGCACGCGGTCACGTGCCCTCCCGTGCCCACCCCGCTGATCATGACGTCGATGCCGTCCGGGAAATCCGCCAGAATTTCCTGTGCCGTGGTCCTGACATGCACCGAAACGTTGGCGGGGTTCTCGAACTGCTGCGGCATCCAGGCGCCCGGCGTTTCCGCCACCAGCGCCTGCGCCCGCTCGATCGCCGCTTTCATTCCGCCGGCACGCGGCGTCAGCTCGAAGGAGGCCCCGTAGGCCTGCATCAGCCGCCGCCGCTCGACCGACATCGATTCCGGCATCACCAGAACCAGCCGGTATCCCTTGACCGCCGCCACCAGCGCCAGCCCGATGCCGGTGTTGCCCGAGGTCGGCTCCACGATGGTCCCGCCCGGGCGCAGCTGCCCATCCGCCTCGGCCGCCTCGATCATCGCCAGTGCGATCCGGTCCTTGATCGACCCGCCCGGGCTGCTCCGCTCCGACTTGATCCATACCTCGGCGTCGGGGAACAGCCGCCGGGCGCGGATGTGCGGCGTGCTGCCGATCGTTTCGAGAACGCTGTCGACCTTCATGCTGCCATCTCCCTGGCCGGACGACAGGGTCCGGGCTGGCTCGGCCCCGCCCCGCGCGATGCCTGCACGGTGCGGTAGCACGAATCGTCGTTCAGTTCTTCGGCCCCTTCTCCTTGTCCTTGCTTGGGTTCGACGTGTTCACGAGTTCTGGCGTCCGCTTCGCAGCCAGCGTCTGGACTTGCGCCGTGTCGATCCGCCTGGTTCGCGTGAACGGCGGAAGCGGCTCCGACCGGCCGCTCTTCAGCGCGCGCACGATCCCTTCCAGCACGCGCACGTCGGCATAGCCTTCCTCGCCGTCCGGCTCCGGATCGCGATCATCGAGGATGCAGTCGGAGAAGTACTTGAGCTCGCCGCCGAAGTGGTCGGTGTTCTTGAAGCTCTGGTGCGACTTGTCTTCCCCGATCACCTGCGACTGCTCAAGCGACATGCCGAACATGTAGCCGGGGCTGACCTGCACGCTGCCCTTGGTGCCGAGCACGACGTAGCTGTCGATGGTGTTGGCGCAATAGCTCACCACGAACTGCGCGATCCGGTTGCCGGGAAAGCGCAGCGTGACGGCCACGGTGTCGTCGAAATCGCCGGCAAAACCCGCCTCCGGATGACGCACGCCCACCGCCGACACCACCTCGGTCGGTTCGTCGCCGAACACGGTGCGCGCGGCGTTCACCGGATACGGCCCCATGTCGAACACCGGTCCGGCCTCGATCCCGTTGCTGGCGCGGTGGTTCGACGGATCGACCATCTGCGCGAACGAGGAGGAAAACGACACCAGCTCGCCCAGGTCGCCGGCACGGATCTTCTCGACCAGCGACAGCGTCGCCGGCTCGAAGTGCAGGCGGTATGCCACCATCAGCCTGGCGGCGGACTCCTTCTGCGCGTCCAGGATCAGCTGGCAGGCCACGGTGGATACTTCCAGCGGCTTTTCCACCAGCACGTGGATGCCCGCCCGCAGCGCCGGTATCGCGAATTCGGCATGACGCCAGTTCGGCGTCGCGAGGTAGATCGCGTCCACCGTGCCCGAGCGCAGCATCTCCTCGAACCGGTCATAGCCGTAGCAGGCCGTAACACCGTACTTCTCGCCGACCAGACGCGCCTTTTCCGGATCGCCGGTGACAAAGGCGGTAACGACCGAGTTGCCGGTATGCGCCACCCCGGGCAGCATCGCCTCCTGCGTGATGTCGCCCAGCGCCACCATCCCGTAGCGAACCTTGCGTTCCGACCCGATGCCCAGCGCCGACAGGATGCTCATCAACCATGCTCCGTTCCGATACGTCGGAACCGAATACGGGGAGCCGGCGAAGGCTGCCCCGGGCGCGCGTCACATTCGAAT
>CAXSHC010000296.1:0-3842 GCA_964236745.1 uncultured Acetobacteraceae bacterium | reverse complement strand
CGTCACCGCCGGCCGGGCCAGGGCATGCGTCCTGGCCCGGCCCATCCGGGGGGCTACGCTCGCTCGTAGGTCCCGACCAGCGTCCCGCGAGCGATCACGTGCCCCTTCAGCGCCGCGACCAGGGCGCTGCGTCCGGGCACGCTGTCGAACTCGGGCATCGCGTCCAGCGCGAACAGCTGGAACGCGTAGCAATGCGGCCCGTGCCCGCGTGGCGGGTCGGGCGGCAGGTAGGCACGCTGCATATAGGAGTTGCGCCCCATGTCGAGCGGCTCGCCTTCGTGCCTGGGGCTCGGCAGCGCACCCGCGGCGAGGCCGCCATCCACCGCCTCCAGCCCGGCCAGGATCGCATGTACCAGCGGGCGCGGGGTCGGGCTGTCCTGGTCTTCAATCAGCAGCACCAGGCTTTCGGCTTCCGGCGGCACGCCGATCCATTCCAGCGGCGGCGACAGCTTGGCACCGTCCGCGGTGTGCTCGGCCGGGATGGATCCACCTTGCGCGAAGGCGGGCGAGCTCAGCTGAATCACCTCCGGCACCGCGGCGAAGGCGGGGTCGGCCGACACCAGCTTGGTCGCGCCGCTGCGCACGTTCTGGAGCGCGCGTCCGGCGCCGGCGGGGATGTTCTGCAGCATGGGCATGGTTCCTGTCCGGTCGCTCCCCTTCACGTCCCGCGCCGGCAAACCGTTCCGTGCCTCGCGACACCGTGCGGCAGGCAGACTATATCCTCGGGCACGCCTGCCCACACGAACCGTCGGTGTCCGTTTCATGAGCCGCTTCTGGAGTGACCGCGTTCACGGCCTGGTTCCCTACGTGCCAGGCGAGCAGCCGCACCGTACGGGTCTGGTCAAGCTCAACACCAACGAGTGCCCCTACGGTCCCAGCCCGCGCGCGCTGGAGGCGATCCGTGCCGCCACCAGCGATACGCTGCGGCTTTATCCCGATCCCGCCAGCCTGAGGCTGCGGGACGCACTGGCGCGGCACCACAACATTGACAGGGCGCAGGTGTTCGTCGGCAACGGGTCGGACGAGGTGCTGGCGCACGCGTTCCAGGGCCTGCTCCGGCACGACGCGCCGCTGCTGTTCCCCGACGTCACCTACAGCTTCTACCCGGTGTATTGCGGGCTGTACGACGTGTCGTTCGAGACGGTGCCGCTGGACCAAAACCTCGCCATACGGGTCGAGGACTACCGCCGGCCCTGCGGCGCGATCATTGTCGCCAATCCCAACGCGCCCACCGGCCTGGCGCTTCCCTTGGCCGGGATCGAGACCCTGCTCGCCGACCATCCGGACCAGCCGGTGCTGGTCGACGAGGCCTATGTGGATTTCGGTGCGTCCTCCGCGGTGCGGTTGATCGACCGGTATCCGAACCTGCTGGTGGTGCACACCCTGTCCAAGTCCAGGGCGCTGGCCGGCCTGCGCGTGGGCGCCGCGTTCGGCGACCCGTCGCTGATCGAGGCGCTGGTGCGGGTCAAGGACAGCTTCAACTCCTACCCGATCGACCGGTTGGCCGAGGCCGGGGCGGTCGCCGCGATCCAGGACGAGGCGTGGTTCGAGTTCACGCGCGCCCGTATTGTCGAAAGCCGTAAACAACTCACCGCGGGCCTGGAGCGGTTGGGCTTCTCCGTGCTGCCGTCGGCCGCCAACTTCGTGTTCGCCCGCCACGCCCGCCACGGCGGTGCCACGCTGCAAACCGCCCTGCGCGAAGCGGGCGTGCTGGTACGCCACTTCAACAAGCTGCGCATCGCCGACTACCTGCGCATCACTGTGGGCACCGATGCCGAATGCGCCATCCTGCTCGACGCCCTGTCCGCCGTGCTGGCCACCGAGGCCGCCTAGAACATCATCCGATCGAACCGAATCGGTCGATCGAATAAAGCTGCTTGACAAAACAATGGGCTAGAGCGTGCTCCGTGAGCCGATGCGAATGGATCATGCTCAGGAGTTCAGGCCGACACGTTTCCCCGTGACAAACGGCGGGCGCCCCTGCGGGCCGCCGGGCCGGCGGCCGCCACCAGCAGCGCCGCAACCGGGGTCAGCACACCGCTTGCCAGCAGGATCCACGAGGCGCCGCCACACCATACCACCACCGGTACCAGCAGAAGCGCGTCGTCTGGATCAAACGGGCGGCAGGGTAGCGTCCCGTTCGCGCCCACCGCTCTGGGTCCGTTTAGCCGCAAAAAGATGAACGCCGTCGAGGCCGCGGCCAGCAGCCCCATCGCGTAGGCGATCCAGGGCATCGTCCAGCCGGGTGCCAGGCCGATGCCGAGGCCGACAAAGGCGGCCATGTTCGACACGCAATCGGCCACGAGGTCGAAGCGGCCGCCGAAACGGCTGAACCGCCCGCTTCGCCAGGCCAGCTCCCCGTCCGCGCGGTCCAGCAGCATGGACACCAGAAACAGTCCGGCGCCGATCGCCAGCCCCTGCTCCCGCAGGCGAAGCACGACGCGGCGCCGAGCCCAGTCATCAGCCGGAGCCCGGTCAGGGCGTCCGGACTGATCGGCGTCCCGGCCAGCCGGCCCACCATCGGCCGCATCGGCCGCATCGGCCGCATCGTCCGGTGCAGGATAGTCTGGTGACTCAAACGCTATCCGTCCAGGCATCGCGTCCGGCGCCGCGGTGGTCGAGCCACCGTGGCCGACGCTTACACCGCTTCTACCCGGCTGCGGCGGATCCCGCCACGGACTACCCGGTCGCGCCGGATGCCGGCCCGGGAGCAGCCGACTTGCCGCAATCGAAGGCTTGGCCGGCTCCCGGGCCAATGCCATACCATGCTGCCACGGGCCGGCAACAAGGCCTGTTCCGAGCCGGATGCCATGCTCCGCCTCAAGGACCAACAGGGAGAAACCGATGCGCGCGTTCCAGGGGCAGTTTTCCGACAACCAGCCGATCCGGCGCAGCGTGGCGGAAAAGCAGAAGCAGCTGCGCGAGCTGCGCGAAACCCTGGGGGCGATGAAGGCGCACACGGCGCCTGCGCTGCGCGACAGCGTGCGCCGGCGCATTGGCGAACTCGAGATCGAGCTGCGCGGCACATCCGCCGCCACCGCCTCGGCGCCCGTTCGTCCGTTGCGCCCCGCCGGCTAGAAGCGCTAGTCGAACTCCGTCGGCAGTCCAGGCTGCCGATGGTGCGCGAACAGCCGGGCGATCTGGTGCGTCAGCACCCGACCGGTGGACAGCTCGGCCGGGATCTCGTGCTCGGCCCAGAACCGCGCGTCGCTGGTTTCGATGTTCGGCCCGGTTGCCGTCGGCACGTCCTGCAGCAGCGTGCACAGGAAGAACAGCTTGTAGATCGAGAACGGCCCGGCCGGATGGTGGCCCTGCCTGCCGCGGTCGTGCAGCAACGCCAGCTTTTCCGCGCGCACCACATAGCCGGATTCTGCCAGCACTTCGCGTACGGCGCATTCGGACGCGGTCTGGTTCACGTCGGCCCAGCCGCCCGGCAGGGTCCAGCGGCCGCCATCCGCCAGTTCCCGCACCATCAGCAGGCGCCCGTGCGCGTCGAACACCGCCCCGCGCACGTCGACCTTGGGCGTCGCGTATCCCGTTTCGGCGACAAACATGCCTTCCAGCGCTTCCGCCGTTGCGGCGCTGCTGCTCGATGCCGCCATCATGCGCGCCGCCAGCGCGGTCAGCGCCCGGTAGCGCTCGACGTCATAGGGATCGCGGGTGAAGGCGAGGCCGCTTTGCGCCAGCGCCTGCACTTCCCGCGCCCAGACCAGCCAGGGCGGCTCGTTCATTCCCGTTCCTTTCCGTCCAGCACCGATATCGACGCCGCCTTTACCAGCGCGACCAATGCTACCCCCGCGGCCAGCTCCAGCCGGGCGACCGAGTCCCGCGTCACCCGCGCC
>CAXSHC010000295.1:0-3879 GCA_964236745.1 uncultured Acetobacteraceae bacterium | reverse complement strand
GTTGACGGTGGCCAGGTTGAGCGGCGCCGGGACCAGGTGGCCGTCGACGTGGCCACGGACGCGGTGCTCGTACGGACGCCATTCGGTGAAGCGCGACAGGTAGTCGAACACCGGGGCGGAGTTGGTGTGGAAGATGTGCGGCCCGTAGCGGTGCACCAGCAGGCCGGCTTCATCCACGTGATCATGGGCGTTGCCGCCAATGTGATCGCGTTGGTCGATCACCAGGACGCGTTGCCCATGGGCGGCCAATCGCTCTGCCAGCACGGCACCGGCAAAGCCTGCGCCGACGATCAGCCAGTCCGGCAGCCAGTCCGGTCGGTGCGGCGGCAGGGTCGATGCCATGGGCAAGGTGTTCCTTTTTCTGGAAATCCGGGGGAGGAAGGAGTGGAGATGGGATCGGATTAAAGGATTGCCGCCGGCTGGCGTTCCGGGCCGCGTCGGCGGTCCCGGCTCCCGACGGCGTGCAGGCTGCCGGGACCTGCACCCGACAACGTTTGATGGCCGACCGGAGCGACCCGGTAAACGGGGTTCGGCACCGCCACGGATGGAGCAGGAATGGATCAGGTCGCGTTGCCGGTCGAGGGTCGGGGAGAAGATGCCGTCGGGACCAGCCAGGTCCTGCAACGGGTGCTGACGGATCGACCGGCCGCCCTTCGCCCGCTCTACTGGCGGATCGGGCGGCAGGAGGCCCAGGGCAGCGGACCGGTCGACGCCATCCTGTCCGACGCGCCGGGCGAAGGCGGGTCCATCTCCCTGGCGCCTGGGACGACCTTGTTCTTCGACACCTATTTCGGGGCCTTCTTCGAATCGCACTGGCGGCTCAACACCAGGATGCGTCGCCTGTCGCTGTCGGTCAGGGTGAGCGGCCCGTGCCTCGTGCGGGTGAAGCGCCGCTCGGTCGGCGTCGACCAGGTACTGGGCGAGGCCAGGACGGGGAACGGCACCCGCACGCTGGGTTTCGTGATCCCGGACATCAGCATGAACTTCCGCGAGTACGGGCTGCTGTTCTTCGAGGTCACCGCCCTGGGACCGGGGGCGTCGTTCCGGGAAGCGGCGTGGATGGGCGCCGGACCGGCGATGCCGGTGGCGCTCGGCATCGTGTTCTGCACCTTCAACCGGGAACGCTTCATCGCCGGCGTGCTGGCCGTCATGGTGGACGATCCGGCCGTGCTGGCCCGGCTTGACCGGATCGTGGTGGTCAACCAGGGCAGGCCCGGCCTGCGGCAGCATCCGGAGATCGCGCCGCTGGCGGGCCAGCTGGGAAGCCGGCTGACGATCATCGAGCAGGACAATTTCGGGGGCGCCGGCGGCTTCACCCGCGGCCTGCTGGCGACGCTGGAGGATCCGTCGCTGACGCATTGCGCGCTGCTGGACGACGACATCCGCCTGGAGCCGGACACCATCCTGCGCCTGATCGCGTTCCTGTCGCTGGCGGGCGAGGTGGCGGTGGGCGGCCAGATGCTGGACGGCGTGCAGCCGATGCGGCTTTACGAGAACGGCGCCGTGATCGACAGCCGCGACTGGTTCCCCAAGCCGTCGCAGCACAACCTGGACCTCACCGACCCGGACGGGCTCGACCTGCTGGCGCAGCCGCAGCCGGTGCACTTCAACGGCTGGTGGTGCTTTGCCGTGTCGCTCGAGATCGTGCGCCGCGTGGGCCTTCCGCTGCCGTGCTTCATACGCGGCGACGACGCCGAGTACGGCATGCGCCTGTATCGCAGCGGCATTCCCACCATCGTGCTGCCGGGTGCCGCTGTGTGGCACGAGCCGTTCTACCTCAAGCTCGGCAACTGGCAGCTATACTACGAGACACGCAACCTGCTGGTCCTGGCGGCCCTGCACGACCGGTTCAGCCCGATGGCGGCCCTTCGCCGTGCCGGCCGGAACTGGCTGATCCACCTGCTGACGTTCCGCTACTACGGCGCGGCCCTGATCGGGCGCGGCATCGCCGACTTCCTGCGGGGGCCGGAGGTGCTGCGACAGGATCCGCAGGCGCTGCACCGGTCGGTGGTGGAGCTGCGGACCACCTACGGCCCGGTCCAGGTCGGCCGGCGGCACGTGGTCGAGAAGGCGGTGGTGGCGCCCATGCCGCGCCAGCGGCTTGCCTTCCTGGCGTTGTTCACGATCGTGCTGCTGCGCAACGCCCTGCTTCCGGCCGCCAGCTCCAGCCCGGTCATGGTCCGGCAGGACGAGTTCTCCTGGGTCGGGCTGCGCCGGATCGACCGCTACGTGCTCGACAACTGGTGGGAGCCGGAGCTTTCCAGCTACCAGCGCGACCGCGGGACGTTCTGGGCCCTGGCGCGACGCTTCCTGCCGGTGATGGTACAGCTTTTGTCCCGGGGCGGCCGGGTCGCGGCCTCCTGGCAGGCGGCGTCGCCCGAACTGACCTCCGCGCGGTTCTGGAACGGCTATCTCGGCCGCGCCGGAGCCGTGGCGGACCCGGCCATCATGGAAAGGAGGCCCTCGATGGCGGCAGAACGGGCCGCGGCCGACCCGGCGCCGACCTGAGGCTGGCCCGACCTGAGGCTGGCCTGTCGCTGGAGCAACGCGGCGCCGTTCAGCGTCCTGGCCGGGCAGCGGGGAACCAGTTGCCGTGGAAGCCCGGCGGTATCCGGTGCGGCAGCCGGATCGTGGCCACAGGTGCGTCCTCGAAGCGTCGCGCGTCGAGGATGGCAAGGACCGTGGCGTCGTTCGCGGTGTCGATGACGAAGCCGAGCAGCCAGCCTTCGTCCTCGGCCGCCGCGTCGTGCGCCGGCACGAACACGAACTCGCCGGGCACGTGGCCGTCGCCGAACTCGTGCACGAGGCGGCTACCGGTTTCGAGGTCGTGCCTGTGGAGCCTGGTGGCGCCGACGAACTGGGTATTGCCGTCGGGCGGCACGGACACCGTGTAGATGTAGCGGTGGCGTCGGCCGAAGCGACGCTCGTCGACGCGCGGGAACTCCTGCGGCGTGGGGTCGAGCACGCGTCGGTGGACGCGCCGCGCGGCGGGGTCGATGGTCCAGCGTTCCAGCTGGCCCAGGGCGTCGAGGCCGCTGCCGCCGGTGGCGAACATGGTCGGGTAGGCGACGACGTCGAGCACCACGCGGCCGTCCTCGTCGTCGAAGGCATTGGCGACGTGGAACACGAAGCAGGGGTCCACCTCGCACCAGATCACGTCGGCGTCGCCGCCCTCCCGCGGCAGCAGGCCGACGCGGGCGCGGTGCGACGGGTTCCAGCGATACGGGAACTCGTGGCCGGCGAGCACGGCGCGCATGGAAAAGGTGACCGGAAGGTCGAGCAGCACGGCGAACCGCGCGGTGATGGCGCAGTCGTGGATGCAGGGGCCGTGCTGCACCGCGACCGAAACGTCGCGCACCACCCGGCCGGCGGGGGACACCACCACGTGGCGGACGGCGTTCCAGATGTTGCCGTCATAGGCGACCGCGTGGTGCTCGCCGGAAAGAGGGTCGCGGTGCGGGTGGCCGGAAAAGGAGCCGGCCAGGGTGTCGTCGAACGGGTTGTAGCGCTGCTGCTCCAGGTCGGGGGACAGCTCCACGGGAAAGCTGCCGGCTTCCACCACGGCGAAAGGGCGGCCGCCGATATCGACGACGTTGGTGTTCACGGTGTCGTTGTGGCCGCGACGGGGACCGGGTGCGGCAGGGCGGCCGAGCGCCGACGCAGCCAGGCGCGAGCGGATCCAGCGGTTGCGGTACCACAGCGCCTTGCCGTGGCGGAGGGCGATGCCGTGCACCATGCCGTCGCCGAGGAACCAGTGCTGGGCGACGGGGTCGGGATCGACCGGGTTGGCGCCCATCTTGAGGTAGCGGCCGTCGAGGGCGGGCGGGATCGTGCCGGTGACGGCGAGGTACTCGAGCGTCAGTTCAGAGCGCATCGGCG
>CAXSHC010000294.1:0-3898 GCA_964236745.1 uncultured Acetobacteraceae bacterium | reverse complement strand
GGCCGGCGATCGCCGGTCCGGTCGGGATCGGGTGCGGACGGATGGAGCATGATGGTCCTCCTTTGGCGGCGGACGGTCGCCAAGACGGAGGCGGTCGACGCAACGGAATAAGCGGAAACCTTCCGCGCGGTTCCGCCGGACCGCCCCATCAGGGCGCCTCATGGTCCGGGCCGTGCCGCGTTCTGGCCCTGCGCACGAACAGGGTGTCCGTCGCGTAGCTGATCCAGACCTCACGCGTGGCGAACCAGTCGGCGCCCAGCAGCAGGTCCACCGGTTCCGCCAGCGGCGCTACCGTCAGCACCGGATCCGACGTCGTTTCCGTGCCGATCACCAGCTGCCGGAAGCGGTGCCAATGGTATTCGGTCGGGTGCAGGTCGATCCCGGCGTTCACCCCGCCCGGATCGGCGCCGAGCCGGTCCCCGTCCACCCCCAGCCGCCGCGCCGCCGTTGTGGACAGGATGCGCGAGCGTGCCCCGGTATCGACCAGCACGCTGATCGGCTTGCCGTCGAGCCGCGCGTCCAGCTCCAGCCGGTCGCCGTCGCGACGCAGCGCGATCGCCTCGAACGACCCGTCCCGGCCCGGCGGCGGCGCGCAGGCGATCGATCCCATTCTGACGCGCCAGAACCCGATGCGCCGGTGCGGCAGGTCGAGCTCCAGGTCGAAGCGCGACAGCACGTCGGCACCCAGCAGCCCCGCCACCGGCGGCTCCACCACCGGCATCGCCGGCAGGGAACCGACCGGAACGCTTGAGCCCGCCAGCCGCATCCCGCCGATCGCCAGCGATGGCAGCAGAACGTTCGGCACCCGCCGCCCGATGCCGCCGGTGCCGCGCAGCAGCGTTTGCCGGTCCGGGTCGCGGTCCAGCTCGAGCCCGGCCGCCGCCGCTTCCGTCAGCAGCCCGGTATCGGAGCCCGTGTCCACCAGCAGGCTCGCCGCCCGCCCGGCGATCGCCACCGGCATCGAGATGAAGCCGTCATCATCGCGCAAGGGGATCTCGGCCAGCTCCTGCCGCAGGCAGGCCTGCGCGAATGCCGGTCCCGCCGCCAGGACCGCGCAAAGCGCCAGGCTTCCGAGAAGCGCCAGGCCTCCGCGAAACGCCAGGCTGTCGCAAAGCCTCTGGCCCGCACCGGACGACGTTCTCACGCCGTCGCGGCGAACCGGTCGGTCGCGTCCAGCAGGGCGGTCATGATGCCGGGCTCCGTGGTGGCATGGCCGGCATCGGCGACCAGCCGGAACTCGGCCTCCGGCCAGGCGCGGTGCAGGTCCCAGGCGGTGCGCATGGGCGTCGCCACGTCGTAGCGGCCCTGCACGATCACCCCGGGTAGGTGCGCGATCCGCGACACGTTCCGGAGCAGCTGGCCTTCCTCCAGCCAGCCACCATGGGTGAAGTAGTGGTTCTCGATCCGCGCAAAGGCGAGGGCGAAGTCGTCACTGCCGTGCTGCGCGCTCAGGGTGGGGTCGGGCAGCAGGGTCAGGGTTTCGCCTTCCCACAGGCTCCACGCCCGCGCCGCCTCCAGCCGTGCCACCGGGTCGTCGCCAACCAGGCGGCGCCGGTAGGCCGCGATCAGGTTCCCGCGCTCGTTCTCGGGGATCGGCGCCAGGAACCGCTCCCACTTGTCCGGGAACAGCCAGGACGCGCCGTCCTGGTAGTACCAGGACAGCTCGGCGCGCCGCATGCCGAAGATGCCGCGCAGGATCAGGCCGAGGGCGCGCTCCGGATGCGCCTCCGCATAGGCCAGCGCCAGCGTGCTGCCCCACGACCCGCCGAACACCAGCCAGGCCGGAACGCCGGTCATCTCCCGCAGCCGCTCGATGTCGGCCACCAGGTGCCAGGTGGTGTTGGCGTCGAGCGACGCGTGCGGTCGCGACCGGCCGCAGCCGCGCTGGTCGAACAGGAGGATGCGGTAGCGCCTGGGGTCGAACAGCCGCCGCTGCAGCGGCGAACAGCCACCACCCGGGCCGCCATGCAGGAACACCACCGGGACGCCACGGGGGTTGCCGCACAGCTCCCAGTACACCTGGTGGCCCTCGCCGGCTTCCATGGTCCCGCTCGAATACGGCTCGATCGGCGGGTAGAGCGTCCGCACCCGCCTCGGGTCATCCGCCATGAGGGGGCTCCTCCGATGCCCCAGGGGACCCGGCCCTCGGCCCGGCCCCTGGCCCGGCCCGCATTCCGGCCCGGGGATGGGTGCGCCGCCACACCTCCATGAGGTGCGCCTCGTCGGCCAGGGTGTAGCGCTGCGTGGTGGACAGGCTGGCATGGCCCAGCAGCTCCTGGATCGAGCGCAGGTCGGCGCCGTTCTCCAGCAGGTGGGTCGCGAACGAGTGCCGCAGCGCGTGCGGCGTGGCGTGCTCGGGCAGCCCGGCCAGGCGGCGGTAGTCGCGCATCGCCTTCTGCGCCACCGCCGGATCGAGCCTGCCGCCGCGCACGCCCGGAAACAGCGGCGAGTCCGGCGCCGGGTCGGGATGCCGGTTGGCCCAGTGCTGCAACGCCGACAGCACCGCCGGCAGCAGCGGCACCAGCCGTTCCTTGCGGCCCTTGCCGCGCACCCGCAGCGCCGCGCCCTCGGCCGACGCGCGCGGCAGGTCGCGCAGGTCCAGCGCCAGCGCTTCGCCAATACGCAGCCCGGCGCCGTAGAGCAGGGTGAACAGGGCGCCGTCCCGGTGTTCCGCCAAGGCCGTGTGAGCCAGTGCTGCGATCCCGTCGGGCGCCGCCAGCGCCGCCCCCACCGGCAGCGGGCGCGGCAGCGGCACGCGCACACGCGGCGAGCGCATCAGCCCGGGGGCCGCGTTGTCGACGCCGTGGCGGCGCGACAGGTAGCGGAAGAAGCTGCGCACCGCCGACATGCGACGCACCCGGGTGCGGTTGGCCTTGTCGCGGGAATAATCCTTTCGCGCCGCCGCATCCCGCGCTTCCTCCGCCAGCCAGGCGCGGAAGTCGGCCTGTCGCAGTTCGGCCAGCGCCAGGAGGTCCGGCTCCGCCCCCAGGTGAAGCGTCAGGAAGCGCAGGAACCGGCCGACGTCGCCGCGATACGCGGTGACCGTGAGCCCGCTTGCCCGCTTCTCGTCGGCCAGCCAGCCGAGGAACTGTTCCAGCAGCGCGACGCCGGACGGTGCGGTGCCGCTCACGCGAGGCTCTCGATGCGCGCCGCCAGCGCCGCCCCCAGGAAGGCCAGCGCCGTGGTGCCGCCGCTGCCGCCGGTCCCCCCGCCGGCTTTGCCGATTCCGGGGCTCACGTCGGTCACGCTGGCTGGCAACCCGTCCTGCAGCACGGGCGCGTCCCGGCTTCCCAGCGCCAGCAGCATCGGCGGCTGGTTGCGCGCCGTCACCCGCAGCAGCGCGTCGTATGCCGCGAGCGGCGCCGCCTCGCCGTGCAGCGACCCGGCGTCGGGCGGCGCGATCCTGATCCGCACGTCCCGCTGCCCCAGCAGGCGCACCACCGTGCCCGGCGGCAGGCTGCGCGCCATCAGCCGTTCGGACAGTTCCTGCGCCGGCCCCTCGACCCAAAGCAGCGCGGAATCGATGCCGAGCAGGCGCGGCAGGTCGCCCGCGATGCATTCGCCGAGATCGGTCGCCCGGATCAGCGCCAGCACCGCTTCGCGCACCCGGTCCGCCAGGCTCAGCGCCGCGCGTCCGGCCTGAAGCACGGTTTCGGCCCGGGCGGTCATGCTGGCCGCCTGCTGCCGTGCCGCGTCGATCATCGCCGCCATGTGGTCGGCCAGGGTGTCGCCGTGCACGCGCTTGGGCGGCGACAGCACCCCGTACAAATCGGTCTGCGTCGCCAGCCAGTCCGGGTTCTCGGCCAGGAAGCGCGCCACCCGGTCTTCCTCGATGTCGCTCCCGGCCGCGTTCTCATTGTTCATCGCGCCGACCGCTCCCATTCTGGAGGAGACCGCC
>CAXSHC010000293.1:0-3932 GCA_964236745.1 uncultured Acetobacteraceae bacterium | reverse complement strand
CGGCAACGGCGGCGCTGGCGTGTTCCGCATCCGTGCCGACGACGAGAACCTCGCCTCGCTGCTGGAAATGTTCTTCTCCTCGTCGCGCGAGCCGCTGATGATCCAGCGCTACGAGCCTGCCGTGCGGGCCGGCGACAAGCGCATCATCCTGGCCGACGGCGAGCCGATCGGCGCCATCAACCGCGTGCCGGCACAGGGCGAGGCCCGTTCCAACATGCACGTGGGCGGGGTGGCCGGGCAGTCGCGCCTAACCGCGCGGGAGCAAGAGATCTGCCGTCGCATCGGCCCGATGCTGCGCGAGCGCGGCCTCACCTTCGTCGGCATCGACGTGATCGGCGACTGGCTCACCGAGATCAATGTCACCTCGCCCACCGGGCTGCAGGAGATCGATCGCTTCGACGGCATCAACAGCGCCGGCCTGATCTGGGACCGAATCGAGGCGCGGCTCGCTCGTCCCGCCTGAGCCGGGGTGACGCGCCTATTCGTACATCTTCGGGCGGTCCATCTTGTTCCGCTTCTTTTCGCGGTCCGGGCCGAAGCGGTTGTCGTACCACTGGTACAGCTCCACGCGGAAATACCAGATCCAGATCGACGGCCACACCACCGCCGATATGATCACCATGGTCCAGACCAGCATCGGCACGACCCTCCTGGAACGCGACGCCCTAAGGATAGCGGGGATACGCCCGGAGCGCCAAACTCGCGTTCCCGTGCGTGGGCACCGGGTGCGCACGCTCTTGCTGGCGGAGCCGGGGCAGGGCACAGAAGGAGCTCCCATGAGCCACGTGTCCCGATGACAACCAGATCCAGTCCGCTCGACGCGCGGCACCCGGCCAGCTTCCGTCCGAGCCGGTGCCGCCGGTGAGCGGCCCGGGCACCCTGTCGGAGCCGCCGGACTGCGCTCCGGCCGTGCCGTCGCCGCGGTCCGCGTTGGACGTGGATGCGGTGAAGGCGGCCTACCAGCGCTGGGCCGGCATCTATGACGGCGTGTTCGGCGGCGTATCCGCCTTTGGCCGGCGCCGCGCGGCCGCCTCGGTGAACCGGCTTCCCGGCACGCGCGTGCTGGAGGTCGGCGTCGGCACAGGGCTCGCCCTGTCGCACTACGACCCGTCCAAGCGCATCACCGGGATCGACCTGTCCGGCGCCATGCTGTCCCGCGCCCGGCAGCGGGTGACGCAGGCCAGCCTGCCGCACGTCGAGGCGCTGCTGGAGATGGACGCGGAAGCGACCGATTTCGCCGAAGGCTCGTTCGACATCGCGGTCGCCATGTTCGTGGCCTCCGTGGTGCCGAACCCACGCCGGCTGCTGGCCGAGCTGAAGCGGGTGGTGCGCCCCGGCGGACATATCCTGTTCGTGAACCACTTCCTGGCCCCCGGCGGCCTGCGCCTGGCGGTGGAGCGCGGCATGGCGCGCGCGTCGCATTCGCTGGGCTGGCATCCCGATTTCGCCATGGAATCCCTGCTGCCCGAACCCGATCTAAAGGCGGCGCTGATCGAGCCGGTGCCGCCGTTCGGCTTGTTCACGCTGGTGACGCTGCAGAACGCGGCCCAGCGGGACACGCCGAACTGAACGTTCGCGCAGCCGTGATGCCCTGGGGCTGACACGGGCAATCAGGGTTCGCCGCGCGAGCACGGTCCGCCCGGACCCCCGAGTTCCAAGGAGCCTCATGCCGCGCCTGCCTGGCCGCTTCAGCCATCTCCAAACCGGAACCGGCTTCATCCTGCTCAGCGTGCTGGCCGGGCTGGTTGGCGGCGTGCTGTCCTTGTGCCTGCACGTGCCGGCGCTGATGCAGGGGCCGCATGCCGCTGCGTGGCGGATCGTCGCCCTCCGGCACGGCCCGATCATGGTCGCCTTCGCAGCCATACCGGCGCTGCTCGGCGGATTCGGCACCTGGTTCGTGCCGCTCCAGGTCGGCGCCCCGGACACCGCCTTCCCGCGCATGGCCGCCTTGTCTCTGCTTCTGACCCTCGCCGGCTTCGTAGCCGTGCTGTGCGGGCTGCTTCCGGGCGTGCCGGCAACCGTGACGCTTGCCGCACTCTACCTGTCCGGGCTCGCCATCCTGCTGTGCTCGGCCAACCTGATCGCCACCATGCTGAACATGCGCGGCGCGGACATGAGCCTGGGCGCGATGCCCTTGTTTGCCTGGTCGCAGATGATCGCCGCGTGCCTCGCGTCGTTCGCGGTGCCGCTGCTGCTGGCGGCGTTGACCCTGCTGGCGCAGCACCGTGCGCTGCCGGTGTCCCCGGTGCGGCACCTGTTCCGGTTCCTGGGCGCCCCGGGTGACGCGATCATGATCCTGCCGGGCCTCGGCCTGGTCAGCGAGATCGTGCCCGGCCTGTGCGACCGTCCCCTGGCCGGACGACGCGTCGTGCTGGCGTCCATGGCGCTTCTGGCCGGGATCGGCGCGCTGGACTGGGCGAACCGGCTGTTGTCCGGCACCGTGGGCGTCAACGACCTCGTGTCGCGTCTCGCGATGCTCCTGCCCGTCCTGGCGATCCTCGGCTGCTGGGCCGCCACGGCGTGGCGGGCACCGCGCGCCGCCGCGGCACGGCGGGTTCCGGGCTTGTTCGCGCTCGGCTTCATGGTGCTGCTGCTGGATACGGTTGTCGCCGGGATGCGCTCGTTGGCGCCGCTGCATGATGGCCCGGCGTTGTCAGCCGTGTTCGCGATGTTCGCCGGCGCCTACTGGTGGATGGGCAGCCTGACCGGGCGGGCCTATCCGGAGGCGCTGGCCCGCCTGCAGTTCTGGCTGTTGGCCGCGGGCACCTCGTTCTCGATGCTGCCGCAGGCGACGCCCGTGGCGATAGGGGCCGCGTTCACCAGCCTGTCGGTGCTGGTGTTCGCCCTCGTGGTCATCCTCACGCTGGTGCGGCGGCAGGCCGATCCATGGACGGTAGCTGCGGCCGGCGGCGGCGCCCAGCTGCCGTTGCTGTGGCACGGAGCCCGTCGATGAGCGGCATCCTCGCCACGCCGCCGGTCGCCGGCGGCCTCGGCACCGAAACGCGCGACTGGTTCGCGCTGCTCAAGCCGCGCGTCATGACCCTGGTGGTGTTCACCGGCGCGATCGGCCTGTTCATCGCCCCCGTGCACGTTCATCCGCTGGTCGCCCTGATCGCCATCCTGTGCATCGCCATCGCCACCGGCGGGGCAGGGGCGATCAACATGTGGTACGACCGCGACATCGACGCCCTGATGCGGCGCACCGCCAAGCGCCCGATTCCCGCCGGACGCGTCGCTCCCGGCGACGTGCTCGCCTATGGCATCGGGCTCAGCGTGTTTTCCGTGGTGCTGATGGGCCTCGCCACCAACCGGGTCGCCGCCGCGTCGCTGGCGGTCTCGATCCTGTTCTATGTCGTGATCTACACCATGTGGCTGAAGCGCTCGACGCCGCAGAACATCGTCATCGGCGGCGCCGCCGGCGCGTTCCCGCCCATCATCGGCTGGGCCGCCGCGACCGGGCAGATCGGCCTGCTGCCCGTGCTGCTGTTCCTGATCGTGTTCTTCTGGACCCCGCCGCATTTTTGGGCGTTATCGCTCTACGCCTGCAAGGACTACGGCAACGCCGGCGTTCCCATGCTGCCGGTGGTCAAGGGCGCGCGGCACACGCGTTGGCAGATCCTGCTCTACACCGTGCTGCTGTCCGCCACCTCGCTGGCACCCGCCCTGCTCGGGCTCACCGGCACGATCTATCTCGTGTCGACCGTGCTGCTCGACGCGGGCTTCCTGGTCTGCGCCGTGCGCGTGCTGCGCGACCGGCAAGACCCGACCGGCACCAGCCTGACCGACGACAAGCCCGCCAGGCAGGCGTTCCGCTTCTCGCTGCTCTACCTGGCGCTGTTGTTCGTGGCCGTGTGCGCGGACCGCCTGCTTGCCTGAACCGGTGGAGCTCGAGCCGCAAGCGCGCGACGCCGAGATCGAGCGCCGCCGCCGTG
>CAXSHC010000292.1:0-3938 GCA_964236745.1 uncultured Acetobacteraceae bacterium | reverse complement strand
AACGGCACGCGCATCAATTCCTGCCTGAGCCTGGCCGTCATGCACGGGGGCGACAGGATCACCACCATCGAAGGTCTGGGCACGCCCGACCACCTGCACCCGATGCAGGCCGCGTTCATCAAGCATGACGGCTACCAGTGCGGCTACTGCACGCCTGGGCAGATCTGTTCCGCGGTCGCCGTGCTCGACGAGATCAGGCGCGGCGTGCCCAGCCACGTCACGGCCAGCCTGACCGAGCCTCCCAAGGCCACCAACATCGAGATGCGCGAGCGCATGAGCGGCAACATCTGCCGTTGCGGCGCCTATTCCAACATGGCCGAGGCCATGGCAGAGGTCGCCGGGAGGGACGCATGAGGGCCTTCACCTTCGAGCGCGCGACGTCGGCGCCCGACGCGGCGGCGAAGGCGGCCGGGATGCCGGGCGCCCGCTTCATCGCCGGCGGCACCAACCTGCTCGATCTCATGAAGCTCGAGATCGAGGCGCCCACCCACCTGATCGACGTGAACGGCCTCGGCTTCGACAGGATCGAGGACACGCCGGATGGCGGGTTGCGGATCGGTGCGCTGGTGAGGAACACCGATCTTGCCGCCGACGACCGCGTGCGGCGCGGCTACGGCGTGCTGAGCCGCGCCCTGCTCGCCGGCGCCAGCGGGCAGCTGCGCAACAAGGCGACCACCGCCGGCAACCTGCTGCAACGCACGCGATGCCCGTATTTCTATGACACCAACATGCCCTGCAACAAGCGCAGGCCGGGCTCCGGCTGTGCCGCGATCGACGGCCGGTCGCGCCAGCTGGCGGTGATCGGCACCAGCGATGCCTGCATCGCCACCAACCCGTCCGATATGGCTGTGGCGATGCGGGTGCTGGACGCGAGCGTGGAAACGATCGACGGCAACGGCCGGACGCGCGCCATCCCGATCGCAGGCTTCCACCGGCTTCCCGGCGACATGCCGCACATCGAAACGGTGCTGGCGCCCGGGGAGCTCATCACCGCGGTGACGCTGCCGAGGCCGATCGGCGGAACGCACGTGTACGAGAAGGTGCGCGACCGCGCGTCCTACGCCTTCGCGATCGTGTCGGTGGCGGCGGTGATCCAGAAGGACGGCACCGGCCGGGTGGCGCTGGGAGGCGTTGCGCACAAGCCGTGGCGCGTCGAGGCGGCGGACGCGGCGATGCCGGAAGGGGCCCATGCGGTGGCCACCCGCCTGCTCGCGGGCGCCAGGCCGACAGGGGAAAACGCGTTCAAGCTGCCGCTGGTCGAACGAACGATGGCGGCCGCGATGTCGGAGGCGAAGGCGGCATGAAGTTCGACGCACCCGCGGGTTTCAACCCGATCGACCGCATGACCGTGGTCGGCCGCGCGCACGACCGCATCGACGGTCCGCACAAGACCACCGGCACCGCGCCCTATGCGTACGAGCATCACGAGGAGATCGCGAACCCGGCCTATGGCTTCGTCCTGGGTGCGGCGATCGCCACCGGCCGGATCCGCTCGATGGACCTGCGCCGCGCCCGGGCGGCGCCCGGCGTGCTGGCCGTGGTCACGGCGCGCGAGGCCGGAACGCTGGGCAAGGGCAAGTTCAACACCGCCAGGCTGCTGGGCGGCCCGGAGGTCGAGCATTACCACCAGGCGATCGCGGTGGTGGTGGCCGACACCTTTGAGCAGGCGCGCGCCGCCACCGCCCTGATCGAGGTCGACTACGCGCCGGCGCCGGGCCGCTTCGACCTGGCCGGAGCGCTCAGGACCGCGCCGCTCACGGATGGCAGCAGCGACGAGGGCAGCAGCGCGCCGGCCGAGGACCGGGTCGGCCACTTCGAGCAGTTCTTCGACGCGGCGCCGGTCACGCTGGACGAGCGCTACACCACGCCCGACCAGAGCCACGCGATGATGGAGCCGTTCGCGACCATCGCGGACTGGCACGGCGACGGGCTGATCGTGTGGACCTCGAACCAGATGATCGACTGGGGACGCGGCGACCTCGCGATCACCCTGGGCATGCCGAAGGAGAAGATACGCTTCCTGTCGCCGTTCGTCGGCGGCGGCTTCGGCGGCAAGCTGTTCCTGCGCGCGGACGCCGTGATGGCAGCGCTCGGGGCGCGGGCCGCCCGACGTCCGGTCAAGGTGGCGCTGACGCGGCCGCTGATGATGAACAACACGACGCACCGGCCGGCCACGATGCAGCGCATACGGCTGGGCGCGTCGCGGGACGGTGTGCTCACGGCCATCGCGCATGAAAGCGGCTCTGGCGACCAGCCGGGCGGCGGGCCCGAAACCGCGACCAGCCCGACCAAGCTGCTCTACGCCGGCGCCAACCGGCTGACCTCTCTGCGGCTTGCCGTGCTCGACCTGCCCGAGGGCAACGCCATGCGGGCCCCGGGCGAGGCGCCCGGCCTGATGGCGCTGGAGATCGCCATGGACGAGATGGCGGAGAAGCTCGGCATGGACCCGGTGGAGTTCCGGATCAGGAACGACACGCAGGTCGATCCGGAGAAGCCCGGGCGCTCCTTCTCCCAGCGCAACCTGGTCGGCTGCCTGCGCGAGGGTGCGCAGCGCTTCGGCTGGGAGCATCGGCAGGCCGTCCCCGGGCGTGTCCGCGACGGGCGCTGGCTGGTCGGCATGGGTATGGCGGTGGCGTTCCGCAACAACATGAACCTTCCATCCGCAGCCAAGGTGCGGCTGGAGCGCAGCGGCGACGTGGTCGTCGAGACCGACATGACCGACATCGGCACCGGCTCCTACACCATCATCGCGCAGACCGCGGCCGAGATGATGGGCGTGCCGATGCACAAGGTGGAGGTGAGGCTGGGCGATTCGAGTTACCCGGTCTCGTCCGGATCGGGTGGCCAGTTCGGCGCCAACAGCTCGACCTCGGGCGTGTATGCTGCCTGCGTGAAGCTGCGGGAGGCAGTGGCGCGGCGCCTCGGCCATGACCCGGACGAGGCGGTGTTCGAGAACAACACCGTCCGCAGCGGCAACCGGTCCACGCCGCTCGTCGACGCGGTGCGGAACGGCGATCTGGTTGCCGAGGACACGATGGAATGGGGCCAACTGGGAGACACCTTCCAGCAGTCGACCTTCGGCGGGCACTTCGTCGAAGTCGGCGTCGACCGCTTCACCGGCGTGACCCGCGTGCGGCGGATGCTGGCGGTGTGTGCGGCCGGACGCATCCTCAACCCCAAATCCGCGCGCAGCCAAGTGATCGGGGCGATGACCATGGGAGTCGGCGGCGCGCTGATGGAGGAGCTGGCGGTGGACACGCGCCGCGGCTTCTTCGTCAACCACGATCTCGCCGGCTACGAGGTGCCGGTGCATGCCGACATTCCGCACCAGGAGGTGATCTTCCTCGACGAGGCGGACGACAAGGTTTCGCCGATGAAGGCGAAGGGAGTGGGCGAGCTGGGCCTTTGCGGCGTCGGTGCGGCGGTCGCCAATGCCGTCTACAACGCGACGGGCGCCCGTGTGCGTGATTATCCGATCACGCTCGACAAGCATCTCGACCGGCTGCCGACGGTCGCCTGATCCGGTGCTGCCTTGGCGTTCCGCCGGTGACCGCACCGGCGGATGCCGCCCGTCATGCCCGACCGGGGGCAGCCTCCTGGGGCCTGCCGAGCGCTGGCCGGGCCGTCAGGTCACTGGTGGTTCGGCCAGGTGGCGACGACCCGGTCCAGCACGTCCTCGTATGCCTCGGGGAGCGTCATCACGCTTTCGTCCTGCAGGATCAGCAGGGTGGAGTCCGTTTGATCGTCATCCTCCGAAACGCACGCGATCTCGGCGATCGGTACCGCGACCCAGATCCCCGCCGCGTTGCGGGCCTCGATGGTGGCGTTGAGCGGAGCGGTCATCCGCCGGCCCTCATCAGCCGGCCAGCTTCCATGCTCACCTTGCTCAGGGCGGCCGCGTGATCCTGCTGCCTGAAGCAGAACTGGACACTGCTGGC
>CAXSHC010000291.1:0-3951 GCA_964236745.1 uncultured Acetobacteraceae bacterium | reverse complement strand
CCGGCCCTTGGCCGGGCCAGGCGCGCTCGACCTCGCTGACGACGCGGCTGTGTTCGACCCGCCGCCGAACCGTTCAATGGTCGTGTGTGCCGACGTCCTGGTGGCCGGCGTGCACTTCCTGCCAAACGATCCCCCTGACACCGTCGCCGCCAAGCTGCTTCGTGCGAACCTGTCCGACCTGGCGGCAATGGGCGCCGCGCCGCTCGGCTACCTCCTGACCGTTTCGGTGCCGCCGGAGCTGCCACCCGACTGGTTCGCGGGATTTTCCGCCGGGCTCGCCGCCGACCAGAACCGTTACGGCGTGTTCCTGCTGGGCGGCGACACCACGGCAACGGCCGGCTCGCTGGTGCTGTCGCTGACGATGCTGGGCCACGTGGCGCCGGGCGGGGCGCTCCGCCGCAACGGCGCCCATGCGGGCGACTCGGTATGGGTCACGGGCACGATCGGCGACGGCACGCTCGGCCTCGCCTGCCTGCAGGGCGAGCTGGACGACCCGAGCGGTCATCTGGTCGACCGCTACCGGCTGCCGCAGCCACGGCTCGGCCTGCCGCTTGCCGGCATCGCCAATGCCGCGATCGACGTGTCGGACGGGCTGGTCCAGGACCTCGGCCACCTTTGCCGCGAAAGCGGTGTCGGCGCTCGCATCGAGGCAAAGGCGGTGCCGATGTCGGCTGCAGCACTCGCCGCCGGTCCCGAATGGCTGGAACGTTGCCTGACCGGCGGCGACGACTACGAGCTGCTGTTGTCCGTGCCTGCGGATCGCGAAGCGCTGCTGCGTCAGGCGGCAGCAGATGCCGGGATCGCCGTCACCCGGATCGGCAGCATGGAGGCCGGCGAAGGCGTGACGGTTCTCGACCCGGCGGGGCAGGCGATGGCGATCCATCGTCCAGGCTGGAGCCACTTCTGACCCAGACCGGCGCCCTGCCCACGGTATCCATCAGCGTCGGCCGGATCGCGTCGATGCCTGCCGTGCGAGCGTGACCGATCGCTTCCGCGTCCAGGCAGAGTTGTCCGCGCTCCTGATCGACCTTCCGCTCGATGCGGCCTGGCTGGACGGGATCGCCGCCAGCCTGGAACTGCTCGCCGGCCACGCCGCCCTGGTGATGGCGACGCCGCTGCCGTTCGACGTCGAGCCGGCTCTGGTGTTCGTTCCATGAACGATGTTCACGAAGTCGTTGCGTCCGTACGCGAGCGGCGACGTTCGGCATCGTCGGTGGTGGAAGCGGCGCTGGACCGGGTGGCCCGGCACGACCCGCTGTTGAACTGCTTCACTCGTCTGCGAACACAGGAAGCGCTGGCGGAGGCCGCCGCCCTCGACGGGGCGATCAACCGGGACGAGCCGGTCGGGCCGCTGGCCGGGGTGCCGTTCGCGGTCAAGAACCTGTTCGACGTCGCCGGCGACACCACCGTGGCCGGTTCGGTCGTGCTGGCGGACGCGCCGCCCGCCGCGCGCGACGCCACGGTTGTGGCCAGGCTGCGCCGGGCCGGGGCCATCCTGCTGGGCCAGCTCAACATGGACGAGTTCGCCTATGGCTTCGCCACCGAGAACCTGCACTACGGCGATACCGCCAACCCGCACGACCCCGCGCGCATCGCCGGTGGCTCGTCCGGCGGCTCGGCCGCGGCGGTCGCGGCCGGGCTGGTGCCGCTGAGCCTGGGCTCCGACACCAACGGCTCGATCCGGGTGCCGGCCTCGTTGTGCGGGGTGTGGGGGTGCAAGCCGACCTTCGGGCGGCTGTCCCGGGTGGGCACGTTCCCGTTCGTGCACAGCCTGGATCATGTCGGGCCGTTCGCCCGCAGCGTGCGTGACCTGGCCTTGGCCTACGATCTCCTGCAAGGGCGGGACCGGAACGACCCGGCGCAGGTGGAACGGGCGGTGGAGCCGACACTGCCGGAGCTGGAGGTCGGTGTTCCGGACCTGCGTGTCGGCGTGCTGGGTGGCTGGTTCCGCGACAACGCTTCCGATCAGGCCTTGGCGGCGGTCGAGCGGGTCGCGGAAGCGCTCGGCCATGTGGGTGCCACCGTGTGTGCCGTTGAGCTGGCCGGGGCGGAAGCGGCGCGGTCGGCCGCGTTCTGCCTGACTGCTGCCGAGGGTGGGACGCTGCACCTGCCGTGGCTGCGTACGCACGGGCACCTTTACGATCCACGTGTGCGCGACCGGCTGATCGCCGGGGCGATGCTGCCGGCGGCGGTGGTGCTCCAGGCGCAGCGGGTGAGAACGAGACTGCGCGGCGAGGCGGCGCGACTGTTCAAACGCGTGGACCTGCTTCTGGCGCCTTCCACCCCTTCCGCGGCGGTGCGGCGCGGCAACGCCGCGATCCTGCTCAACGGCCAGAAGGTGTCCGCGCGCGCCAACATGGGCGTGCATGCGCAGCCGATCAGCTTTATAGGCCTGCCGGTGGTGTGCGTGCCGGCGCCGGCGCCGGAGGACGCGCTGCCGATCGGGGTGCAACTGATCGCCCGGCCCTGGAACGAAGGCGTGGCCTTGCGAGTCGCGCGCCAACTGGAACGCGCCGGCGTTTCGACCTGCCGGACGCTGGCCTATGATTGATGCGTCCTGTGCCGTCGGGGCTCCGCCATTTTCGGGTAGAAGCGGCGCAGGGTCCACACGGCGTCGGCTGGCAGAACCGTGAGGCGCGCCGGCGAGGCGGCATCGATCCGCGTGCTGCTGGCCTGCGTGGCCACGATCGGCGTCATCCTGGCGTTCCGGGTACCGCCGATGGGCGGGTTCGACGAGGCGTTCCATTGGCGACGCGCCTTGCAGCTGTCGACGCTGCATCCCCTGGCCCGCCGCCTCGGCCCGGACGACTGGGGTGGCCGGCTGGACACGCGTGCGGTGGCGTTCGAGACGCGTGCGGACGAAGCCGTCGCGGCGGGCACGCCGATGTCGGTGTCGGCGCTGTCGGGGTTGTCCGGCCGGCTGTCGCAGGCGCCGCGCGGCTCGGCGATCGTGTCGTTCCCGTCTACCGCCTCGTTCTCGCCGCTCGCTTATGTGCCCGCGGCACTCGGCATCGCCGCGGCGCGCGGGCTGCATCTGGGCTTGTTGTCGCAGCTGCATGCAGGCCGGCTGGCCAACCTGCTCGCCTATCTGTCGCTGGTGTGGTGCCTGGTGCGGGTGCTGCCGCTGGGCCGGCTTGCCTCGCTGGCGCTGCTGACGGGGCCGACGACGCTGCATCTGGCGAGCAGCTTCAGCGCCGACCCGTTGTGCAACGCGCTGCCCGCCCTGCTCGCCGCCTGCTGCCTGCGTGCCCATCTGCATCCGGACCGGCTGCCGCCACGGGGCTGGCGTTCCGGCCTGCTCGTGCTTCTGGCGCTGGTCGGGCTGCTCAAGCCGACCGGCTTCGTGTTGTCGGGGCTGGTGCTGCTGGTGCCGTCCGGCTTCTTTGCGACGGAACGGCAGAAGTGGCTGTTCCGGGCCGGTGCGGTGCTCGCGTGCTGCGCCACCACTGCGGCGTGGAACCTCGCCTACCCTTTCGTGCCCGGCCGCTACTGGCACACCGGCGCGGAGCCGCATCTCGCGGTGCAGGCGATGCTGCGGGCACCGATGCACGCGGCCCTCGTTGTGTTGCGCAATGGCTGGAACGACCGCCGGTTCTGGTGGGTCGATGGCTGGGGACGCTTTGGCGGCGGCCCTGGCCCTTACCACTTCACGGTGCCCGTCCCGCTCGCCGGCGTGTTCCTGTTGGCGGTGGTGGCGCTCGCAGCCCTCGACCGGCCGGGATCGCAGCCGGCCCGTCCGGCGGCAGGGGCATGGCTGGCGCTTCTGGCTGCCGCCTATGTCGTGCTGTTGTTGTTGGCGTTCCGGATCGGCTACGGGCCGCCGCTGAGCGACTTCATCGACGGCGTGCAGGGACGCTACCTGCTTCTGCCGGAGCTGCTCTTGTTGTTGTCGTTGGCGCTGGTCCTGCCTCCATGGGTGCGGGCGACGCGGCTGGCGCCGGTGCTGCTGGC
>CAXSHC010000290.1:2091-3984 GCA_964236745.1 uncultured Acetobacteraceae bacterium | reverse complement strand
CGGTTGTAGGGGCGGGTCCGGAACAGGTCCATCGCGGCCACCGTTCGGGGCGGCCACGTTGCGGGAACGCGTGACGCCGGCATGGCGCGCACCCTGCCCGCTCGACGCAGGACTGTGAGCACGTAACGACATGGAACCGGGCGGTGGATGCCGGGACGGAAGGACGGGACGGATGCGACCGCTGCTGCCGAAATAGTTCAGGCCGCGCGTTCCGGCCGACGGTCCCGCCGCGGCGCATGCGCCGAACCGGCTGTTCTGGGTGACACGGGTGGTTGAGGGGCGGCCGTCGGGATCGGTGGAATGGATCGCGCCCAACCTGCTGCGCGGCTATTCCGGAGGCCCTCACCACGGCGCCCAGGTGTTCGACGCCGGGCTCTGGCTGTGCCTGTGCCAGAACGCGCGCGGCACTTTTGTGGAACAGGACGCGTTTCGGACGGCCTGATCGGCCTCGGGCCGTGATCCGGCCGCCTCGGCCACACGGTGGTTGGATCAGCCGGTCGTCCCGTCGCTCAGCTCAGGCGGGCCTTCACCAGGGCGTTGGCGCGGCCGAGATCAAGGGCGGCGCCGTGGCGCGTTTTCAGCGCCGCCATCACCCGTCCCATGTCCTTCATGGAGCCTGCGCCGGTTTCCGCCACCGCGTCGGCGACCGCCATCGTCAGCGCCGCGTCGTCCATGGGTGCTGGCAGGAACTCCTCGATCACCACGATCTCGGCATCCTCCTTGGCCGCCAGCTCGCCACGCCCACCCTGCAGGTAGAGCGCGGACGATTCCGAGCGCGACTTCACCATGTTGCGCAACATGGACACGATCTCGTCCTCGCCGATCTGCTCCACCCCCTTCGGGCGGGCAGCGATGTCGAGGTCCTTGAGCCGCGCCAGCACCATGCGCAGCGTGGACACGCGGGGGGCATCGCCGCTCTTCATCGCCGTCTTCAGGCCCTCGGTGAAGCGGGTTCGCAACGTCATGGCATCGACCTCCTGATGTTTCGCCGGCACCCCGGACGACATTTCCCGGAACCGGACTGATTGGGAAATTTCTTCCCAGCCCGTGCCTGGCTTGCTACTGCATCCGGGAGCGGGATGGGAAGCGTGTGTCATGGCGTTGTCGGTGGAGGCCATCATAGAACAGCTGGGCGGCCCGGCGCAGGCGGCATCGCTGACCGGCGTCGGCACCGAGGCGATACGCAAGTGGCGGCAGGCGGGCGTTGTTCCGCCCAAGCATTGGGGCGCGATCCTGCGCGCGACCGGGCTCGGCGTCCACGACCTGTCCGGTTCCCCGGCCGCACTGCCCCTGGTCAAGCTGTCGGCTGGTCCGGACTCGCCGCCGGACGGCGCCACCGCGGTTCTGGTGCTGGCGGATGGCAGCGTGCTGTGGGGGGGCGGTTTCGGCGCCCACACCGAGAATGCGCGATCGGTGGGCGAGATCTGCTTTTCCACCGGTCTGACCGGCTACCAGGAAACCCTGACCGACCCGTCGTTTGCCGGGCAGATCATCACCTTCACCTTTCCCCACATCGGCAATGTCGGCACCACGCCCGAGGACGACGAGGCAATCAACGTCGCCGCTCGCGGTCTGGTGGTGCGGAAGAACCTGACCGAGCCGTCGAACTGGCGCTCCACCCAGACCCTGGACGCCTGGCTCAGCACGCGCGGCATCCCCGGCATCTGCGGCGTCGACACACGCGCCCTCACCCGGCGCATACGCGACAACGGGCCGCAGACCGCGGTGCTGTCGTATCCGGCGGATGGGCGGTTCGACATCGACGCGCTGCGCGAGGCGGCCGATTTCGCCGAGGCGCGAGGCTGGCGGGTAACCACCGCACCGCTCGCCGTGAAGGAGGTTGCCCGGCGAGGGCCGCCCGGCGGGACATGATCTCAGAGCGCATCGACATAG
>CAXSHC010000290.1:0-2081 GCA_964236745.1 uncultured Acetobacteraceae bacterium | reverse complement strand
CGGCCTCGAAGGCGTCGACCTCGCCCGGGAGGTATCCTGCACCCAGAGCTATGACTGGAGCGAAGGCACCTGGACCGGCACCGCCGATGCCCCGCGCCGTCCGGACGAGGCGGCGAAGCACGTGGTCGCGGTGGACTACGGCGCCAAGCGCAACATCCTGCGCGGCCTGGTGCAGGCCGGCTGCCGGGTGACGGTGGTGCCGGCCGACACGTCTGCCGGCGAGATCCTGCGCCACGCCCCGGACGGGGTGTTCCTGAGCAACGGCCCGGGCGACCCGGCCGCGACGGCGGAATACGCGGTACCGGCGATCCAGGGCGTGCTCGACGCCGGCACGCCGGTGTTCGGCATCTGCCTCGGGCACCAGTTGCTGGCGCTGGCGCTGGGCGGGCGCACCTACAAGCTCGACCGTGGCCATCGCGGCGCCAACCAGCCGGTCAAGGATCTCGGGACCGGGCGGGTGGAGATCACCAGCCAGAACCACGGCTTCGCGGTGGACGACGCGAGCCTGCCGCCCGACGTGCGGGTGACGCATGTCAGCCTGTTCGACGGCTCCAACGAGGGCATTGCGTCCACGCGGCTGCCCGCGTTCTCGGTGCAGTACCATCCGGAGGCGAGCCCCGGCCCGTCCGACAGCTTCCACCTGTTCGAGCGCTTCGTCAGGCTCATGAACGACCGCGCGGCTCCCGCCGCCGCCAAGACCTGAGAGCGGTATCATGCCCAAGCGGACAGACATCCAGTCCATCCTGATCATCGGTGCCGGGCCCATCGTCATCGGCCAGGCGTGCGAGTTCGATTATTCCGGCGCGCAGGCTTGCAAGACGCTGCGCGACGAGGGCTACCGGGTGATCCTGGTGAACTCCAACCCGGCCACCATCATGACCGATCCGGGCCTGGCGCATGCGACCTACGTGGAGCCGATCACGCCCGAGTTCGTCGAGCGCATCATCCTGCGCGAGAAGCCCGATGCGATCCTGCCCACCATGGGCGGGCAGACGGCACTCAACACCGCGATGGCGCTGGACGCGTCGGGGTTCCTGAAGCAGCACGGCGTGGAGCTGATCGGCGCCAGGGCGGAAGTGATCGACCGCGCCGAGGACCGGCTGAAGTTCCGCGACGCGATGACCGAGATCGGCATCGAAAGCCCGCGCAGCGTGATCGCGCACACGCTGGCGGAAGCGCGCGACGCCCTGGCGCAGGTGGGGCTGCCGGCGGTGATCCGTCCGTCGTTCACGCTGGGCGGCACGGGCGGGGGCATCGCCTACAACCGCGCCGAGTTCGAGCAGATCGTGTCCGGCGGGCTGGAAGCCTCGCCCACCACCGAGGTGCTGGTCGAGGAAAGCGTGCTCGGCTGGAAGGAGTACGAGATGGAGGTCGTGCGCGACAGCGCGGACAACTGCATCATCGTGTGCTCGATCGAGAACATCGATCCGATGGGCGTGCACACGGGAGACTCCGTGACGGTGGCGCCGGCGCTGACGCTGACCGACAAGGAATACCAGCGCATGCGCGACGCTTCCATCGCGTGCCTGCGCAAGATCGGCGTGGATACCGGCGGCTCCAACGTGCAGTTCGGCATCAACCCGGCGGACGGACGCATGGTGGTGATCGAGATGAACCCGCGCGTGTCGCGCTCCTCGGCGCTGGCGTCCAAGGCGACCGGGTTTCCGATCGCCAAGGTCGCGGCGCGGCTCGCGGTCGGCTACACCCTGGACGAGCTGTCCAACGACATCACCGGCACCACCCCGGCCGCGTTCGAGCCCACGCTGGACTACGTGGTGATCAAGATCCCGCGCTTCACCTTCGAGAAGTTCCCGAACAGCCCGGCGCTGTTGTCCACCAGCATGAAGTCGGTGGGCGAGGCGATGTCGATCGGCCGGTCGTTCAACGAGGCACTGCAGAAGGGTTTGCGCTCGATGGAAACCGGGTTGACCGGGCTGGATCCAGTCGAGGTGCCAGGCGACGGCGGCGCGGACGCGTTTCGCGCCGCACTCAGCCAGCCCAAGCCCGACCGCCTGCTGATGGCGGCGCAGGCGCTGCGCGCCGGGCTGTCGGTGGCCGAGATACACGAGACTACGCGCTTC
>CAXSHC010000289.1:0-3988 GCA_964236745.1 uncultured Acetobacteraceae bacterium | reverse complement strand
CGGCCGGCACCACGAATTGGTCTTGGAACGGCCAGGACGACTCTGGCAACACCTTGTCGGACGGCAGCTACAGCGCCGCCGTGGTGACGCAGGACAGCAGCGGCAACAGCAGCGCCGTGCCGTTCAGCATCGTCGGCACGATCACCGGCGTGTCCAAGGACGCATCCAACGGCGTAAACGTCGACATGGGAACCAGCATCGTCAACATGAGCAACGTGACCTCCCTGCTCGACTCCGGCACGAGCACCAGCAGCCCGAGGAGCGCCTCGACTACTTCCTGAGCGGGTCGTCCGGAGGTTTCACTCGGCAGAAACTGCCGGGCGGTTAATGTTCGGGTAAGGGATGGCTGGCATTCTGGGCTGACCGGCAATAGGCCGGCTCCGGGATGAGACCATGATCTGCAACCTGTTCGCCCCGACCGAGCGCACGTCATGAAGCCTCTGCTGGAGGGGCTGAAGGCGCTCGGAACCGCCCGTCTCGCGGCCATGGGCGCGGTCGCGGTCGGCATCCTGGCCATGCTGGCGGTGCTGGTGTCGCAAGGCGGCAGCCATCCGCAGATGTCGCTGCTTTATGGCGACCTCGACCTGCGCGAAGCCGGACAGATGGCCGAGCAGCTCGAGAAGGCGCACATCGCGCACGAGCTCGGGCCGCAGGACGACCGGCTGCTGGTGCCGTCGGACCAGATCGCCGCCGCACGCCTGCTGCTGGCCAAGAACGGCCTGCCGTCGGGCGGCTCGGTGGGTTACGAGATCTTCGACCGTGGCGACAACCTCACCGCCACCCAGTTCGAGCAAACGATCAACCAGACCCGGGCCCTGGAAGGCGAGCTGTCCCGCTCGATCCGGCTGATCAGCGGCGTCCGCGCGGCTCGGGTGCACCTGGTGCTGCCGCATCGCGAACCGTTCGCCTCCGAACAGGCCGCGGCGCAGGCAAGCGTGCTGTTGTCGATGGCTGGCGCCGCCCGGATGGATCCGGAAGGGGTGCAGGCGGTGCTGAATTTGGTGGCCGCCGCCGTGCCGGGATTGAAGCCGCAGAACATCGCCATCATCGACAACCGCGGCAACGTGCTGGCTCGTGCCGGCAACCCGGTCGACGGCGGCGGATCAGGCCAAAGCGTGAACGAGCTGCGCCAGGCGACCGAGCTGCGCCTGGCGCGGGCGGTCGAGGAGATGCTGGAGCCGTCGCTTGGCGCCGAACACGTGCGCGCCGAGGCCGCCGTGACGATGAACGTGGACCAGGTGCGCGAAACTCGGGAAACTTTTGATCCCAACCAGCAGGTCCTGCGCAGCCAGCAGACCGTGTCCGACAAGAACCATAGCAGCGACGGGCAGACCAACACGTCGGTGCAGAACAACCTGCCGAACGCCAACGCGGGCCAAGCCAGCTCAGGCAGCCAAGGCGACCGGCAGGAGGAAACCAACAACTATGAAATCGGCAAGACCGTGCGCACGCTGATCCAGGACCAGCCGCGTCTGGCGCGGATCAGCCTGGCTGTCATGGTGGATGGCACCGTGGTCGCCAACGGCAATGGCAAGCCCGTCTGGCAGCCGCGCAGCAAGGACGAGCTGGACCGGATCGCGACCCTGGTGAAGAGCGCGATCGGCTTCGACGAGAAGCGCGGCGACACTGTCAGCGTGGTGTCCATGCCGTTCGCCGTCCATGACCTGCCGGACGCTCCAGCACCCCCCGGGCTGTTCGGGCTGCACCTCGACCGGGACGACGTGGTCCATGTCGGCCAGAACCTCCTGCTCGGCTTGTTCATGCTGCTGGCGCTGGTGTTCGTGGTCAGGCCGATGGTCGGCCGCCTGACCGATCCTCCCGCGCCCGCCCTGCCCGGCGCGACCGCAGTGGCCCTGGAAGCCGGCACCGCCATGCGTCCGGCGCTGGCCGGGCCAGCCGAGGTCGCCGGGGCCGCTGGGGCCGCAACCGCCAACGTTCCGGCGCTGATCGAGGACGAGAGCATGATCAGCCTGGCCAACATCGAAGGACGGCTGCGCGCCGCCTCCATCCGGCAGGTCGTGGATCTGGTCGGACGCCATCCCGAGGAAAGCCTGACCATCGTCCGCGGATGGTTGGCCAAGGAGACGAGCTCGTGAGCACCCAACAGCTTCCCGGGGCACAGCGTGCCGCCATCCTGATGCTGGCACTGGGCGAGGAACAGTGTGCCCAGCTGTTCTCGATGATGCACGAGGAGGAGATCAAGGAGATCTCGCTCGCGATGTCGCAGCTCGGCAGCGTTTCCGCCACCATGGTTGAAAGCCTGTGCGGCGAGTTCTCCAGCAGCATCAGCTCCGCCGGCATGCTGGTCGGCAGCTTCGACAGCACCGAGCGGCTGCTGCAGAAGTCGCTGTCGCGGGAACGTGCCGCACAGATCATGGAGGAGATCCGCGGACCAGCCGGCCGCACCATGTGGGACAAGCTGGGCAATGTGAACGAGGCGGTTCTCGCGAACTACCTGAAGAACGAGTACCCGCAGACCGTCGCCGTCGTGCTCGGCAAGGTCCGGCCGGGACACGCCGCCCGCGTGCTGAGCCTGCTCCCCGACAGCTTCGCCATGGAGGTCATCATGCGCATGCTGCGCATGGAGAGCGTGCAGAAGGATGTGCTGGACAGCGTCGAGAAGACCCTGCGGTCGGAATTTATGTCCAACCTTGCCCGCTCCACGCGACGCGACAGCCACGAGCTGATCGCCGAGATTTTCAACAACCTCGACCGCCAGGTGGAAGGCCGGTTCATGTCGGCGCTGGAAGAGCGCAACCGGGACGCGGCGGAGCGGGTCAAGTCGCTCATGTTCACCTTCGACGATCTCGCGAGGCTGACGCCGGATGCGGTACAGAAGCTGATGCGCGCGGTCGAGAAGGACAAGCTGCCGATCGCGCTCAAGGGCGCTTCCGAGGAGATACGCACGCTGTTCCTGGGCACCCTGTCCGAACGTGCCGCCAAGCTGCTCCGCGAGGACATCGCGTCCCTGGGACCGGTCCGGTTGCGAGACGTGGACGAGGCGCAGTCGCAGATCCTCCTGACCGCCAAGGAGCTGGCGACCCAGGGCGAGATCGAGCTGAACGAGCGCCAGGACGAGGAAATGGTGGCCTGAGATGATGCGCAGCCATTCCCTGTCCGGTGTCCTCTACGCGGAGGATTTCGACGCACCCGAGCCGGTGGCGGCGCCACGGGCAGCGCAGCCGATGCCCGCACCCGCCGAGCCCGTGGTGATCGAGCCGACCTTCAGCCTGACCGACCTGCAGCGTGCCACCGAGCGCGCTCGGCAGGAGGAGCGTATGGCGGCACGGCAGCAGGCGGAACAGGATGCGGCCGTGCTCCGGACCCAGGCGCTGGTCCAGCTCGCCGATGCCGTGGCGCAGTCGCGATCGGAAGCGGCCCGGATCGCTGCCGAGGCCGCCGATGCCACCGCGCAAACCCTTCTCGCCACGATTGCCGCCCTGCTTCCCGCCTTCTCGGCAACCCACGGCCAGGCCGAGGCGGCAGCACTTCTGCGCCTGCTGCTGCCGGCGATGGCCAACGAGCCGCGCCTGACGGTGCGGGCGCATCCGGCGCTGGTCGCCAGCATGCGACAGGAAACAAGAACCCTTCTGGAAGCCGGCAACACCGTTGTAGAGTGGATCGATTCCGAAACGATGGTTCCGGGCGATATCGCGGTGCGCTGGCAGGATGGCTCCATGATCAGAGACACGAACGCCCTTTGCGCCAGGGTACACGCGCTGCTTGTGCCTGAAACAAGAACGAACGCACGTCAGGAGACCGTTGATGCCGACTGAGATCGACCTGGCCGAGCTTACAGAAGCTCCGATTGCCCACGAGACCGGTGCCCCGCGCACCGCGCAGGACCTGGAAGCGGTCTACGACATCCCTGTCACAGTGAGCGCGGTGCTGGGCAAGTCGACCATGCAGGTCAGCCAGCTGCTGAAGCTCGGTCGCGGCGCCGTGGTCGAGCTGGACCGCAAGCTCGGCGAGGCGATCGACATCTACG
>CAXSHC010000288.1:0-4064 GCA_964236745.1 uncultured Acetobacteraceae bacterium | reverse complement strand
CCGAACTCGCCACGCGGCGGCGGGGTGTCGCGCAAGAGCACCTCGGCCGCCGACCGCCGCCGCCTCAAGGAGATCACCGCCGAGCTGGAGATCCCGCGCGGCATGGGCATGATCGTGCGCACCGCCGGCGCCCAGCGCCCCCGCCCGGAGATACGCCGCGACTGCGAGTACCTCCTGCGCACCTGGGACGACATACGCGAAACCACGCTGGCCTCCACCGCGCCCTGCCTGGTGTACGAGGAAGCGAGCCTGATCAAGCGCGCCATTCGCGACGTGTATACGCGTGACGTCGAGGAGATCGTGGTGGACGGCGAGCCCGGCTGGCGCGCCGCGCGCGAGTTCATGCGCACCCTGATGCCGGCCAACGCCAGCAAGGTGAACCTTTGGCGCGACGGGGCGCAGACCCTGTTCTCCGCGCACGGGGTCGAGCACCACCTCGACGCCATGCTGCTTCCCACCGTGCAGCTGCGCTCCGGCGGCTACCTGGTGATCAACCAGACCGAGGCGCTGGTCGCGATCGACGTCAACTCCGGCCGCTCCACGCGTGAGCGCGGCATCGAGGAAACCGCGTTCCGCACCAACGTCGAGGCGGCCGACGAGGTCGCCCGCCAGCTTCGCCTGCGCGACCTTGCCGGCCTGATCGTGATCGACTTCATCGACATGGAGGTTTCGCGCAACAACGTCACCGTGGAGCGGCGCCTCAAGGACGCGCTGCGCAACGACCGTGCCCGCATCCAGGTCGGCTCCATCAGCCATTTCGGCCTGCTGGAGATGTCGCGGCAGCGCCTGCGCCCGTCGCTCGCCGAAAGCAGCTTCGTGCCCTGCTCGCATTGCGCGGGCTCGGGCTTCATGCGCGGCACCGAAAGCTCCGCCCTGCACGTCCTGCGTGCGATCGAGGAAGAAGCCGGCCGGCGCAAGGCGGCCGAGATCCTGGTGCACGCGGCAGGCTCGGTGGCGCTCTACGTGCTCAACAACAAGCGTGCCTGGCTGGGCGAGATCGAAAGCCGCCACCGCATCGCCGTGCACTTGGCGGCCGATGACAGCCTGATCCCGCCGGCGCTCCGGATCGAGCGGGTGCGGCCCTATGTCGCGGCAGCCGAGACGGTCGAGCCGGCCGCCGCCGTGACGCATATCCCGATCCGGGCCCAGCCTCAGGGAACCCAGCCCCAGGGAGCCCAGCCCCAGACCGACGTTGCCGCGATGGACGAGGAGGCAGACGACCAGCCGGACATCCTCGACGCGCCGCCCGCCGCCGGCACCGCCGGCGAGGCCGAAGGCGACGAGGCCGGCCGCCGCCGCAAGCGCCGCCGCCGCCGTCGTAGCGGCCGCCGCGAGGACGGCACGGCCACGGCGGGCGGAGCCGAGGACGGATCCGGTCCGGACGAGGATGGCGCGGAACCGGAGGAGCCGGTCGCGGCAACGAGCCCGCTGCCCCAGGACTCGTCGCCCCACGACCCGTCGCCGCAGCACCCGTCGCCACAGGATGGGGATGCCGAGGCCGCACCGCCCGCGGCCGAGGCCGGCCCGCGCGGACGCCGCCGCCGTGGCGGCCGACGGACGCGTCCGGACCTGGAGCCGAGCCTCGCCGACGCGGGCGTGGACACCGCCCCGGACGCGGATGCTCCCCGCGCACCGCGCCCTTATGTTGGCCCGACCCCGGCCGACCCGTTCGCCGGCAGCTTCGACATCTTCGAGATGATCGAGCGCGAAGCGGAGGAAACGCAGGGCCTGGCGACTGACCCGTCAGCTTCCGCCGCCTCGCTGGCGCCCGTTTCTGCGCCGGTTCCTGCGCCGGCTCCGGAACCGGTCGCGGATGCGGCCGGGCCCGACACCGTGCCTGATGCCGAGCCCGATGCTGCGACGGGCGAGCCGGAGGTGCTGCCGCTGCCGGAAGCGGTGGCGTCGTCGACGCCGTCCCTGGCCGAGCCGCTGGCCGCTTCCCTCGGCTCGTCCGCGGAGCCGGAAACCAGGCTCCCTGCCGCGTCCTTGTCGCAAACGCCGGTCGACTCCGTGCCCGATCCGGTGATGGTGTCGGACGAGCCGCCGGCCAAGGCGGCGCGCGTGCCGAAGCCGCGCAAGCCGCGCGCGAGCCGGGCCAAGAAGCCGCCGGTGGCGGATGCTGCCACCGTTGAGGCCGACGCACCGCCGGTCGAGCCGGAAGCAGCACCGCAAGAAGAAGTACCGGCCCAGCCGGCCGCCGCCGCGCCCGAGCCCGAAGCGGCGGCACCGGAGCCCGTTGCGCCCGAACCCGCCGTAGCGGAGGCGGTCGGCGCCGAGCCTGACGCCCCGGCGCAGGCGCGCGACCCGAGCATCGTGCAGCCGGTGGTGATCGGCGATGCCACCCCGGCGCCGGCCCGGCGCACCGGCTGGTGGAAGCGCTGAACCGGTGATCTCCCCCGCCGCCCTAAAAGGGCGGCGGGGGACCGCCTTCAGCTCGCGTCGCGGCCGAGCAAACCATTCTTCAGCTGCTCCGACGGCGGCATGTCGCCAAGGTCGGAGTCGAGGATGACGCGACCGAACGCCGGGTCGGGCAGGTGAGCGACCGGCCGACCGTCGAACAACACCTCGACCCCTTTGGCCCCCATCAGGAAGCTGGTGCTGTCGCCCGGCTTCACCGCCCGTATGCTGCCCAGCAGGGTCTCGAACGAGGCCATCTGCGAGGCGCTGCAAGTGTGGTGGGCGCAATACTTGCGGCTGGAATCCATGTAAAGGTCGTGCACCTGCGACACCGATGCGCCGCGTATGTAGTCGATCACCAGCGCCTTCGGGCCCGGCTCGGACAGTGCCTCCTCCGCGTCGTGCGTCTTCCTGGTCAGATAGAGACCGCCGACATAGCCGTGTATTCCCAGCACCGTGAAGCTGCGCAGCCCCAGCCCGTTGAGCTGCACCGTGCTGCCGTCGACCTGCATGGTGTCCGGCATGGTCACGCCCGCCTTGGTCGCAGCCCGGGCGACGGCGGTGGTGGCCAGGAGCGCGCAGGCGGCGAGAACTTGGGCAGAACGGATCATGGATATCCCCTTGCAGGCGTTTCGGTCCGGGCTGACCCCCTGCCGCGCGGGCAGCGCGAGACCTGGACAAGAGCACGGGGCCTGGACAAGAGCATGAGACGTCGACACCGGGAAGCCGGCGCGGTTCCGCCCCCAGAATTGCGTCAGCAGGCCGGCACCGCCGCCATCGGGTCGCCAGGCAGGGTTTCCCAGCCCGGGCCAATCACCGCCGCAATGCGCCGCCCGGCTCCGTCCTCGCGCAGCACCAGCAGGTTCCGCTCCTCGAGGTAATGCAGCTGCCGCCGGGCGCGGCCGGGCGAGTGGGTGCCGTAGGCCCGCGCGACCGCCGCGTCCGACGGACAAGGCAGCCGCGCCTGCGCCGCCCAGGCCACCAGCAGGAACACCCCCTGCACGTCCTCGGGCAACCCGGACGCCAGATCCTCGGCTTCCTGCCAAGCCGGACCGTCCGCCAGCGTCTCGTCCACCCCGGCCCGCGCGGTCGCCAGGGCGCGGCGGAACTGCGGAAGGTCCAGCGCGTCCCGGCCCATCCCGTCGATCCGAGCCCGCACCAGGAAGTCCTGGTAGAGCACCGGCACCGGCCGGAAGCAGGCGTCCGGATCGGCCAGCAGCGCGCGCAGCAGCGCATGAACCCGGCGCCCGTGATCCGCCGGACGCTCCGCTTCCTCGTGTCCGGGAGGAACCGCAGCTCTCCCCGCCAGGCCAGCACGACGCGCCTCGCCATGTGCGCCGAGCTGCGCCAGCAGGTCCGGCGGCGGCGGAATGGACTGGCGGCGCAGGCGCACCGCATCCGGCGGCGGCGTCAGCACCAGCTCGCGCATCTCCTGCAGCGCCGTACCCGGTGCCAGCGGCAGCAGGACCGGACCCGCCGAGCGGCTCTGCGTTTCCACCGCACCGATGCGAAGCCGAAGCGGCCGACGCGACAACGCTGGCCCGAGCGCCATGAACTGGCCGCGATCGAGGTCGCGGAAGCTTTCCGCCTGACGGCGTTCCATGCCCAGCAGATCGGCGGCGCGCGCCATGTCGATGTCGAGGAAAGTGCGGCCCATCAGGAAGTTG
>CAXSHC010000287.1:1044-4065 GCA_964236745.1 uncultured Acetobacteraceae bacterium | reverse complement strand
GATCACGCCCGCCGACTACGGCCAGTTCGAGCAGGCCCTGCTGGACATACAGCAGGCCTGGTCGATGCAGGATCTGCGCGCCTTGTCCCGCTTTGCCACGCCGGAGATGGTCAGCTACTTCTCCGAGCAGCTCACTGACCTGTCGAGCCGCAACCTGCGCAACGCGGTGAATGCCGTGCGCATGGAGCACGGCGACCTGTCGGAAGCCTGGAGCGAGAACAACCGCGAGTTCGCCACGGTTGCCATGCGTTATTCCGTGATCGACGTCACCACAGACCTGACCGGGCGTGTGGTCGACGGCAGCCCGACGGAGCGACAAACGGTGACCGAGCTGTGGACCTTCGTGCGCGCCCGCGGCGGCTCCTGGCTGCTGTCCGCGATCCAGCAGGCGCGGTAGCGGTTTCCGCTACTTCACCGACACCTTGAGCTTGTATTCGCCGCCGCCGCGCGTGGTGCCTAGCACAAACAGGTAGCGCCCGGAGGCCAGCAGGATCGCCTTGACGTTTGTGGCGTCGTCCTGCACCCCGACGCTCGGCACAGTTGGCCCGGGAGATATCCGGGCCGTCGCTCGCCGGCTTGACGGCATAGCCGGGCTAGCCAGTGCGGCCGTCCAGCACGTAGCAGACTTCCTCGGCACGTACGATGCCGCCGCCGACGGTGGCGCCGGTCTGGCCATGGCGAAACCGGATTGAGGCGGGTGGGCTGCAACCCGTTGCCTGCGCGCGATCCGCCTCGACTCCCACACCCAGCAGACCCAGGATGGCGCCGGCTGCGATGCAGCACGCGCAACCGTCTATCCGTCCGACCTCGTCATGGAGTGCCTCAGGCGCCTGGTGGATGCCGGCCTGTTGTTCCAGCTGGTTCAACCGGTCACGGCGCCTGGGGATCCGACAACAGGGCAACATCTGCCAGGTCGGGTTGTACCTGCCGGCGGCGCTGACGCGGTTCTCCATCAACACCGTCCTGCGCCAGGCGCACTTCCTGGCCGATGTGTGCGAGGAAGGTTGGGGCCTGTCCGACCTCAAGGAGGAGGCGAGCGGCGAGGAATACGAGGGGCGCAAGAAGCTCGGCAACACCCGGCTTGGCGACTGGGTGCGCTACAAAGGGCACGGCCCGGTGCAGCTCACCGGCCGCGCGAACTACGCCAGGGCGGGACGCGAGCTGGACCTCGACCTCGTCGGCAATCCGGGCCTGGCGGAATCCGCCTCCGTCGCGGTGGACACCGCCTGTCTATACCCCAGGCGATCACGCGCCGGGTCAACGGTAAGCGCATGCTCGGGGGTCAAGGAGCACACCGCCTACCTCGTCAAGGCCAAGGCGTTACTCGGCGTCGGCGCCGTGAAGGGCGGTGTGATGGCGCCCACACGCACCGCGCCCGACGGCAGCCCGATCTACACGGTATAGAACGGTGCGCGCGGCGGACGGCATGGTCGCGGCAGCACTCTTCTAGCGGAAGCAAAGGCGGCCTAGGCTGCGCGGGTCAAGGGGGCGGGATGCCTCCGGCGCGGGGGAGACGGGCTCCTGCCGCAGCGAGGAGACCATCCGGCCATGGAAACCCAGCCGCTCAACCGGCAAACCCTGAACACCGTTCACGCGCCGGTGCGACGTCCCGGCTTCGACCCGGCGACGCTGTCGGCGGGCATCGTCCATCTCGGGCTCGGCAACTTCCACCGCGCCCACATGGCTCGCTACACCCAGGAGCTGATCGAGCGCAGGCCGGACCAGAACGGGTTCGGCATCCTGGGCGCCGGGCTGCTGCCGAACGACCGGCGCATGCTGGACGCGCTGGAGCCGCAGGACGGGCTGTACAGCCTGGTGGAGCGCTCGGCGGACGAGGAAACCGTCACGGTGATCGGCTCGATCGTCGGCGTGCTGTTCACCGCCGAGGATTCCGGCCCGCTGCTGGACGCGATCGACCGGCCGGAGATACGCATCGTCAGCCTGACGGTGACAGAGCACGGCTACTGCCTGAACCGGTCCACCAAGCGGCTCGACCCGTCGCATCCGCAGATCGCCAAGGACCTGGCGGACCCGGAGCATCCGCACAGCGCGCCGGGGATCATCGTGGAAGCGTTTCGGCGCCGCATGGCCGCCGGCGCCACGCCCTTCACCGCCATGAGCTGCGACAACATCCAGCACAACGGCAACGTTCTGCGCGAAGCGGTGCTGACGCTGGCGGGCCTGCGCGACCCGGCACTGGCGGACTGGATCGAGCGCAACGCGTCGTTCCCCAACACCATGGTGGACCGCATCACCCCGGTGACGCAGGCAGACGACGTGGCGGCGCTGGCGCGGGACTACGGCATCGCCGACCGCTGGCCGGTGTTCTGCGAGCGGTTCACCCAGTGGGTGATCGAGGACCGCTTCGTGGACGGGCGTCCGGCCTGGGAGGAGGTGGGTGCGCAGTTCGTCGAGGACGTGACCCCTTACGAGTTCATGAAGCTGCGGCTGCTCAACGGCAGCCACCTGGCGGTGTCTGGCATGGGGCGGCTGATCGGCTACACCTTTATCGACGAGTCGATGCGCGACCCGCTGATCACCCGCTACATGGCGGCGCTGATGGACCGCGAAACCGAGCCGACCCTGTCGCCGGTGCCCGGGATCGACCTCGCCGACTACAAGCGCACCCTGATCGAGCGCTTCGCCAACCCGCGGGTGAAGGACACGGTGGAGCGGGTCAACACCGACGCGCCGCTGAACGTGCTGGTGGACCCGATACGCGACCGGCTGGCGCAGAACGGCGGCATCGACCTGCTGGCGCTGGCGCTGGCCGCCTGGATGCGGCGCATACGCGGCGAGGACGAGGCCGGAAACGCGATCGAGATCCGCCATCCGCTGGCGGACACGCTGCGGGAAAAAGCGATCGAGGGCGGGGTGGACCCGCGCCCCTTGCTCGGCATCAACGCGCTGTTCGGAGAGCTTGGCGAGAACGAGGTGCTGGTGCGGACGGTGGGGCGCTGGCTCGGGAGCTTGTACGAGGTCGGCGCGGCCAGGACATTGCAGCTGGCGTCGGAGTCGCTG
>CAXSHC010000287.1:0-1034 GCA_964236745.1 uncultured Acetobacteraceae bacterium | reverse complement strand
CGCACCCGGTCCGGGACAACCCGATGTCCCGGACCCGTGGCGGACTGGCGACAGGCCCTGCCGCCATCCGACCCATGCCGAGGTGATGCATGCCCGGCTTTCCGAACAGGATGCCCGGAAGGTTTGCGGAAGAAGTGGGCGAGGCCAACCGGGGATGTTCGCGCCCGGCTACGAGGATGGGCTGGGTCCCTACTCGCCCAGTACATCGTGCTGAAGGGTCCGCGCGCTGGACGCCTACCGCCGGCTTCACCCGGATGCATGCCGTGGCGGCTGGAGGAGGAAGCGTGGTGACTCCCGGGCACGGATGGCTGGCCGGCAGGAGCGGCGATACGCGTCGGTCACCCTGAACAACGACACCGGCCACTTCCACGCGAGCGAGGCGAGCCTGAAGCGAGCGGTGCTGGCCTGGAATCGCTGGGCCACGAGGTCATGATCCAGGCGTTCAAGGACCCGAAGCAGGCCCTGGCAGGCATGTCCTGGCCAGGCCAGGGCGTGGCTGCGCCGGGTGTTGACGGGTTCGACATCGCGGCGTTGCACACGACACTGCTGCTCGATACGATGATGCAACGGAATCGTCGAAGGTATGCATGGGAATCGTTGGTTGGATCGGATGCAGCGCCGCGTCGGCGCGCGGGCGCCTGCTCGACGACCAGCTGATGCGGCCGCTGGCCGAGCAGCGATCAAGGCTCCTGATCCTGGCGACGCGGCTGGAGGATGGCGGCCGCACCGCGCTGATCCGGGCGTTGGCTGGGCGGGCCAGCGGCGATCCGCGCTTCCGGCCCCTGCTGCGGAAGCTGATGGAACCGGCGCGATCCGCCAGCCTGGGCCGGCAGGCGCCGCTACCGGGGGGCCGAATTACCCACCGAGCCTGACCATCGCCAGGCCGTAGAGCAGCAGCGCGAACAGCAACAGGACCACGAGCACGGCGAGGTTGCGGCCACGGCGGCGGCGCTCGATCTCGGCGTCGCGCGCCTGGGCGTCGAGTTCCACCGGCTCAGGCAAGCAAGCGGTCCGCGCATACGGCCACGAACAAC
>CAXSHC010000286.1:0-4067 GCA_964236745.1 uncultured Acetobacteraceae bacterium | reverse complement strand
CCACGCCGGAACGGTTCAGAACTTCGCCGACAAGGCCAGGGAGCCGAAGCTGAACAGCCCGGACTTGGCGTGCTGGAACTCCTGCGTCTGCCAAGCCTGGGTATAGGACACGCGCACACCGTGGAAGATCGCCGCCGCCCCGGCCTCGAACTCGCCCACGTCCCAGATCTTGGACACGTGCGGCTCGCCGGACCGGAACGTGCTGCCCTGCAGCGTCGCGTCATAAACGACCGCCTGCCCGTCCACGCCGGCGAAGCCATACCAGACGAAGCGACGCGTGGCCTTGTAGGCGTCGGTGCCGTCCATGCCGGGGGAGATGCGCGGGGTGCCGAAATCGCTGTCCAGCCCCTGCCCGATCCGCACCGTGGCCCCGCCCTGCGCATAGGTGCGGAAGTCGCCGCCGGCCGCGAACACCGACGGCAGCACGTCCGCGGACAGGCCATAGCGGTTGATCACCGGGAACCGCCAGGTCCGCCCTACCTGGAGCTGCAGGATCGGCTGGTTCGGCAGCTGGTTGCGCCAGCCCAGGTTGGCGGTGTCGCCGATCGCGCTGTGGAAGCCATTCTGCACCTGGTAGCCGCCGGCATAGGAGCCGAGCACGCCGGCCTGCACGCCCACCACCGAGCGGGTGACGTCGGTATCGCTGAGAAGGTTCATGGTCGCCAGCAGCACGCCGGCATAGGGGCGGTCGCCCGGGATCGTCACCCGGGACTGCGTGTCGCGCGGGGTGAAGATCGACTGCTGCAGCCCGAAGGCGATGCGCTGCACGCCGTGGCCCCAGATCAGGGTGTTGAGGTCGGAGATCGCAGGCGGCTGGTTGTCGGTGCCCGAGGTCCAGCCGAGGCGCAGCCCGCTGGTGTAATACTGGTCCGAGGTGCCCTTCAGGGTCGAAACCGCGTCGTTCTCGACCTGCGCGGTCCAGGTGCCGTAGGGATCCTGCAGCGGCTCCGCCGCGGCGGGACGCGCAGCCTGGCCCAGGACCAGGCCTGTCGACAGCAACAGCGTGCCCATCAGGACACCGGGCGCACGCGGTCGGGCGATGGGGTCGGACTTCATCGTGCTCACTTCGTCCCGTTGTTCCGGCGTTTTCTTCTAGGGGCTTCACCCCGGGTAAGGAACCCCAAAGCCCGGCGGGACCAGGGGTGCCGCCCGCATACGGACGACGTCCGTGCGCGGATGCGGCAGTCCGCTCACAAAAACAACACGATGCGGTGATCGGCAGTGGTGGTCCGTGCAGCGGAAATCATGCTATGCCATGGTCTGACGCATCGGGACGACGTGAACCGGTTCCTTGCCGGGGTCGTCCAGATGAGGCGTCCGCCTGCCGACATCGCCACACGGTGCGCCTGGACTCAGACGCAACCTTCTAGACCCCGGGATTACGACCGTTGAGAAGTAACAGGACCGACCGCAGCCCCCGCTCCCCGCGCCGCGGCGGCTTCGACGACGATTTCACCCCCGCTCCGGCACCCTCCTACGGTGAGCGGAGCAGCTTCGGCGGTCCCCCGCGCCGTCCGATGGGCGGCGGTGGCGGGTCGCAGGTGATCGCCTCCGGGCCGGAGATCAACGCCAGCGTGAAGTGGTTCAACAGCGAGAAGGGCTTCGGCTTCGTCGAGTTGTCGGACGGCTCGGGCGACGTGTTTCTGCACGCCAATGCCCTGTCGCAGTCAGGCCACGACTCCGTCAGCCCGGGCGCCACGCTGAGCGTCAAGATCGGTCAGGGCCCCAAGGGCCGGCAGGTCGCGGAAGTGATGTCCGTCGACGAAAGCACAGCCCAGCCCGAGCGCCCGCGTTCCGGCGGCGCCGGCTTCGGGGCACCTCGTCCCGGCGGCGCCGGTGCCGGCGGCTTCCGCAGTGGCCGTGCCACTCCCGACCTGTCCATGGCCGAGGAGGTGCGTGGCATCGTCAAGTGGTACAACGCCACCAAGGGCTTCGGCTTCATCACCCCGGATACTGGCGGCAAGGACATCTTCATCCACGCTTCCGCCCTGGAGCGGTCCGGCCTGTCGAGCCTGAACGAGGGTCAGGCGACCCTGGTGCAGGTGGTACAGGGCCAGAAAGGCCCGGAAGCCGCCGGCATCAGCCTGGCCTGATCCACGGTCCCTGCCGGCACACTACCGGCAGGGAGACAACAAAACGCCCGCCCCACATGATGGGGCGGGCGCTTCGCATTCAGGTCCTGCCGGAAATCAGCGCGCCGAAGCGAGCTGTACCTCGTCGATTACCCGCTCGTGGCTATCGCGCAGGCTCTTGACCCGATACTGAAAGCCCTGATTGGTCACCGGCATGGCCCGCACGACGGTATAAACGCCGCGCGTGACGTTGTTGTCATACTTTCCCGGCACAAAGGACACACGGTCCCCGATCCCGAACTTTGGCATTGTCATGACGGATCCTTGTCAACGGCCCCGCCGGAGCAGGGCCGTCAGATCAGGCGATCAGCTGGCTTGCAGGTTTCCGGCGGATACCTTGCCCTGCTGGCCGCGCTCCAGCTCGTAGCTGACCTTCTGGCCTTCGTTCAAACCGTTCAGGCCGGCGCGCTCGACTGCGGAGATGTGCACGAACACATCCTTGGAGCCATCGTCAGGCTGGATAAATCCATAACCCTTCTGGCCGTTGAACCACTTCACTGTACCTGTCGCCATCTTCAAGTCTCTCCACCGGGCCTGTCTTCCGCGAGGATGCGGAAGTCTTCACTTTTCGTTTGGGAGAATTTGAAGTCGACGTGCGTCACTACGAAGATCGGTTCTTCCCGGCCGAAAAGACAGCCGATCCCATGAACATACGCCAAGGCGGCCAGAATTCAACTGTTGTCTTCTCCGCGCCCGGCACGAACGGTTTGCGCCGTGGTCGGTCCGTGCCTGAATCAGACCTCGAGGCTGGAGTCGGGGGTTTTCATCGTGCTGCGCCATCTTCGTTATCGTCCCTCCCTCCTGGTCGGGCTCGCCGCGGCCCTGCTCGCGTTCGCCGTCGCCCTGACCAGCGTGCGACCGGTCACGGCGGCGCTGATCGGCTGGAACCTGGGCGTCCTGGCCTATGGCGCTGCCATCCTGGTGCTGATGCGCCACATGACGCCGGAGCGGCTGCGGCGGGACGGGGTCATGCTCGATCAAGGGCGCTGGGCCATACTGGCGATCACCGTGCTCGCCGCGGTCGCGTCGCTCGGCGCCATCGTGCTGGAGCTGGCGCAGATCCACGGCAAGCACCACGCCGGCTGGCTGATGGCGCTGGCCGGCTGCACCGTGCTGCTGTCCTGGTTCTTCGTGCACACCATCTTCACCATGCATTACGCGCACGACTTCTGGCGCGACGGCGGCCTCCTGTTTCCCGGCAACGACCGGCCAGGGATCAGCGAGTTCTTCTACTTCTCGTTCTGCATGGCGGTGGCAAGCCAGGTCAGCGACGTGTCCACCCAGTCGGCCGGGATGAGACAGCTGGTGCTGGCGCATTCCTTCGTGTCCTACCTGTTCAACACCGCCATCATCGCGCTCGGCGTGAACATCGCCGCCTCGCTGGCCAGCTGAACGTTCACGTGAACGGTGTTCACGGCGGCACCACCGCGCCGCTCCAGTCCAGCACGCAGCCGTTCTGCGACACCTGGAGCTCGTCGATCACGGACAACAACCGCGACGCCGACCAGGCGGGGGTGAACAACCGGCCTTCCGCCACCCCGCGCTGGAACGGCCGGCTGAACCCGGTATCCACCGTGCCCGGGTGCAGCCCGACGCACAGGGCGTCCGGCTTCCGGCGCGCGAGCTCGATCGCCAGGTTGCGCAGGATCATGTTCAGGGCGGCCTTGGAGGCGCGGTAGGCATGCCAGCCGCCTGCCCGGTTGTCGCCGATGCTGCCGACCCGCGCCGACAAGGCCGCGAACACACTGCGTCCCGGCGCGGCCAGGCGCGGCAGCATGTGCTTGGCCACCAGCGCCGGACCCACCGCGTTGACCTGGTAGCTCCGCAACAGCGCGTCCGGGTCGAGCGACAGAAAGGTCTTCTCGGGCTGCAGGTCGGGGGCGTGCAGCAGCCCGGTCGCGACGATCGCGAGGCGCAGCGCCGGGCGATCGCCAG
>CAXSHC010000285.1:0-4094 GCA_964236745.1 uncultured Acetobacteraceae bacterium | reverse complement strand
CCTAGCCCAACCCGGTTCGCACCGTTCGGACGACTTGATGCCTTGGCCGAAGCAGCGGATCCCGGCGGATGCGTGGTGAGGCTTGAAGCTTCCGGTCCCGTCGCGCAGGCTTACGGCAACCGCATCATCCAGGCTGGATGCCGGCTTGTCGTCTGCCGGCGGCTACGGTTCCCACGCCGGCGGCAGCGGATCGGATCAGGCCCTGCCGTCGTGGCGGTCGATCACGCCAGCGCTTCCGCCATCATGCCGATTTCGTTCAGTTTGGTGTGGAACGCCGACCAGTCGTCGTCCGCCTCGATCCTTGCCCAGATCGCCTCCACCTCGTCGATCAGCATGGTGCACGGCGCGTCGCGCCGGAAATACGCATGGTCGCGCGTGGCGCCGGGCATCATCGCATGTCCCGACAGCATGCTCCGCAGCGCCTCGAACGCCGGTTGCGCGTAGCCTTCCGGCACCGACGCATGCCAGTCGAAGAAGAACCGCTCGAACGGCACCTGCGTTTCGCGCAGCGCCAGCCACACCTGCCCGCTCGTCGCCGCGTCCATCTCCGCGCCGCCCGACGCCCGGCCGAGCCTGCGCAGCATCCCCGCCGCCAGCTCCGCCCCGAACCGCTCGCTAAAGCCCTGCAGCACCGGCTCCAGTGCTTCCTGCGTCGCCAGCGGCAGCAGGCACTCCGCCAAGCGCACGAGGTTCCATAACAGCGTGTCCGGCTGCCGCCCGAACGCATACAGCTTGCCCGTGTCGAAATACGCGGCCGTGAAGTCCGGCTGGTAGCTCGGCAGGAACCGCCACGGCCCGTAGTCGAAGCTTTCCCCGGTGACGTTGATGTTGTCGGTGTTCAGCACCCCGTGCACGAAACCGGCCAGCATCCATTGCGCGCCCACGCGCGCCACCCGTTCCGTCACCGCCTGCAGAAACGCCACCGCCTGCGCGCCCTCGTCCTCGCGCCTCGCCTCGGGAAGATAGAACCGGACCACGTGGTCCAGCAGCCGCCGGATCGCGTCCGCGTCCTGATGAAACGTCAGGCGCTGGAACGTGCCGATGCGTATGTGCGAATGGCTCAGCCGCACCAGCACCGCCGAGCGCGTCGGCGATGGCTCGTCGCCCCGCTGCAGCGCTTCCCCGGTCTCGATCAGCGAGAACGATCGCGAGGTTCCACCCCCAGGGCCGCCAGCATGGTGGTCGCCAGCACCTCGCGCACGCCCCCCTTCAGCGTCAGCCTTCCGTCGCCGCCGCGCGACCATGGGGTTTTTCCGCTGCCCTTGGTGCCGAGGTCGAGCAGCCGCCCGTCCACGAGGTCGTGCGCCTGCGCGAACAGGAAGCCGCGCCCGTCGCCGAGGTCGGGGTTGTAGTGCCGGAACTGGTGCCCGTGGTAGCGCAACGCCAGCGGCTGGGCGAACGACCCCGGCAACGGCTCGAAGCGTCCGAAATGCCGTATCCAGTCCGCGTCGGAAAGTGGATCGAGCCCGATGCGCGCCGATGCCTGCACGTTGCGGTAGCGCAACTCGTGCTCGGGAAAGCGCGCCGGCGTCACGAGGTCGAAGAACGGCTCCCCCAGCGTTTCGTGGGCACGGGACGGGCGAGCATGTGGGATCGGGCTCATCGCGTTCATATGGGATGCCTCGTCGCATCCGCAGCCCGGGACCGGTTCAGACCGTCGTGACCCCCGGCGGCGGCAACCCGCCCGGATGACGGCGAAGCAGCACCAGCATGAGGAGGATGCCTGGCAGGCAGGCCGCCACCGTCAGAACAAAGAACCCGGTCCAGCCCATCGCCTGCGCCAGGAACCCGGTGCTGCCGCCCAGCGTCCGCCACGCCACCGGCGCCAGCGACGACAGCAGCGCGAACTGGGTGGCGGTGTACTCCAGCGAGCACAGCCGCGACAGGTAGGTGGCGAAGGTGGTCGCCGCCAGCACCTCGGCGAAGCCTTCCAGCGTCACCTTGGCCAGCAGCAGCGGGAACTGCGGCCCCGCGCGCACCAGAACAAGATAGAGCAGGATGGAGGCCATCTGCACCACGGCGGTCACGATCAGCGCCCGGCCGAGCCCGATGCGCGACACCAGCAGCCCACTCGCGGCAGCCCCGGCCAGGGCCGCGCACAGTGACGGAACGCCGTTGGCCGCGGCCACCGTTGTCGGCGCGAAGCCCAGCGAATGGTAGAGCGGGTAGGCCATGGTGTCGGCCAGCTGGGTGCCAAGGTTGGCCACTAGAACGAAACCGATGACGATCATCGAGTCCGGGCGGCCGAGCAGGTCGCGCAGCGGTTCCACCACGCGGAACCGCAGCGCGTGGCGCCATCCCCGCCCGGCATCGTTTCGTGCCGGCTGCAGCGGCTCGCGCGCCAGCAGCGCCAGCGCCGGTCCGGCGAGGCTCAGTCCCGCCATCGCCAGCAGCGACCGGTGCCAGCCCACGTGCGCCGCGAGCGAGATCGCCCCGGCCCCGGAGCACAGCATGGCGATCCGGTAGCCCCAGCTGTAGGCGCCGAGCGCTGCCGCCTGCAGTCGCGGTGCAAACGCCTCGATCCGCCAGGCGTCGATCAGGATGTCCTGGCTGGCGGACAGGAACGCCAGCAGGCAGGCGGCGCCGAACAGCGGCGGCAGCGCGCGGGCCGGCGCGCATTGCGACATGGCGACGATCGTCAGGCTCAGCAGCAGCTGCACCGGCAGCATCCAGCCACGCCGGCGCCCGAGCCGCCCGAGCGGTCCCGGCAGCGTGCGGTCGAGTAGCGGCGCCCACAGGAACTTCAACAGGTAGGGCAGGCCGATCAGGGCGGCGCTGCCGATCGTGCGGAGCGACACGTGGCTTTCGCTCAGCCATTGCTGAAGGGTGAAGAAGGTAAGGTAGAGCGGCAGGCCGGACACGAACCCGAACCCGCCCATCAGCAGAAGGCCACGCGGGCCAATCGGGCCGGTTGCATGGGGAAGAACCGGGTCAGGCATCGGCGCATCGTCCGCGGAAGCGGGCGGACGTACAGGAACGTCCGCGGAAGCGGGCGGACGCGCAGGAAGCGGTTTGCCCGCTCCTGCGTGCCGGCGGGTCGATCCGCAGGTTTACTTGCGGGAAAGTCTACTGCGGAGCCGCTTCGGTCGAGGCCGCGGCCTTCTTGTGGTGGGTGGTCTTCCTGTGGTGCCGGGTGGTCTTCTTCGGCGCCATGGTGCTGCTGTCGCCCGAAGCGGCCGGCGCGTCGGCGGACGGCGCGTCGGCGGACGGCGCGGTGGTGCTCGGCTCGGTGGTGCTGGGCGCCGGGGTGGCGGGCGCCATGGTGTTCGGAGCCATGGTCGAGGGCATGCTGGTCGCCGGAGCCGTGGTGGTCTGGGCGAGGGCCGGGGCCGCGGCGCCCAGCAGGGAGGCGGCCGACAGGGCGGCGAGGAACCGGGTCTTGAAGGTCATGAGAGACTCCGAACGTGGATGAAAAGGTTGGCGCGCTACCGAATCCTGACGGAACCAGCGCGCAGATCTGCATATCACGTCGACGGGACAGCGTCGCCGATCAAACTTCCATGATTTGCTCAGGTTCTCGATGCAGGCGACTGAAATAAAACACAATCTTTCCGAGGGCCGGCGGGAGATCGTGTCGATTTCGTGGCAAAGCCCGGCGGCCTGACGCGGCAACGCGCCAGGTCGTCGAAAACGACCGAAACGTTTGTTTCAGGCAGCGTCGCCGCGCTTTTCCATCTTCTTGCGCTCGTTCGGGTTGAGGTAGCGCTTGCGTATGCGCACCGCCGACGGCGTCACCTCCACCAGCTCGTCGTCCTCGATATAGGCAATCGCCTGTTCCAGGCTCATGCGCCGCGGCGGCGTCAGCAGAAGCGCCTCGTCCTTGCCGGCGGCACGGATGTTGGTGAGCTTCTTTTCCTTGATCGGGTTCACCTCGAGGTCGTTCTCGCGGGAATGCTCCCCCAGGATCATGCCGACATAAACCTTCTCGCCCGGATCGACGAACAACGCGCCGCGCTCCTGCAGCGAGAACAGCGAATACTGCACCGCCGCCCCGTCCTCCGACGAGATCAGCGAGCCCTTGACGCGTCCGGCAATGGAGCCAGCCCAGGGCTGATAGCCGGCAAACAAACGGTTCATGATGCCAGTGCCGCGCG
>CAXSHC010000284.1:2883-4117 GCA_964236745.1 uncultured Acetobacteraceae bacterium | reverse complement strand
CGGTGATGTCGATGCCCTCGAACGACACCCGGCCGCTGGAGATGTCGGTCAGGCGCAGCAGGCAGCGGCCGAGGGTGGACTTGCCGCAGCCGGATTCTCCCACCAGCCCCAGCGTTTCCCCCGCCTCGACGCGAAGCGACACGTCGTCCACCGCGCGCAGCACCGACCGGCCGCGCAACGCGCCACCCACCCGGTAGTGCTTGCTCAGGCGCTCCACCTCGAGCAGCGGCACAGCGCTCATCCCGGGATCACGGTCGGCTCGAACGCCGGCTGAACGCGCGGCGGCAGCGGGCGGCCTTCGCCCGGTAGCACGCAGGCGACGTCCTGCGCCCCGAACGGCGACAATGGCGGCCGCACGGCGCAAGCGTCGTGGCGGTAGGCGCAGCGCGGCTGGAACGGGCAGCCGTCCGGGCGCTGCGCTGGGCTCGGCGGCGCCCCCGGGATGGAGGGCAGCCTTGCCGGACGCGTCCCGTGCAGCGGCGGGATGCTGTCGAGCAGGCCCGCGGTGTGGGGGTGGGCAGGGCGGGTGAACAACGCCGCGGTCGGGCCGTGCTCGGCGGTGTTGCCGGCATACAGCACCATGGTGCGGTCGCAGGTTTCCGCCACCACGCCCATGTCGTGCGTGATCAGCAGCACCGCGGAGCCGAAGTCGCGGCGCAGCCGGCGCAGCAGGTCGAGGATCTGCGCCTGTACGGTCACGTCCAGCGCCGTGGTCGGCTCGTCGGCGATCAGCAGCGACGGGTTGCAGCTCAGCGCCATGGCGATCATCGCCCGCTGCCGCAGGCCCCCGGACAGCTGGTGCGGATAACGGTCGGCGGCGCGCCTGGGATCGGGCACGCCCATCTCGCCCAGCAGCTCCACCGTACGCGCCCGGGCGCCGGCGCGGCTCAGCGCCTGGTGCGCGCGCAGCTGCTCGTCGATCTGCCAGCCGATGGTGTACACCGGGGTCAGCGCCGTCATCGGGTCCTGGAAGATCATGGCGATCTCCTTGCCGCGCAGCGCCCGCATCTGCCGCGCCGGCAGCCCGACCAGTTCCTGCCCGCGGTACCGCGCCGAGCCGGTGACGACGGCGCCCGGCGCGTCGACCAGCCCCATCAGTGCCAGCGCCGTCATGCTCTTGCCGGAGCCGGACTCGCCCACCAGCCCCAGGATCTCGCGCGCATCCAGCGAGAACGACACGTTCTCGACAATGCGCACGCTGCGTCCCCGGCCCGCCGGCAGAACGATGCTCAAG
>CAXSHC010000284.1:0-2873 GCA_964236745.1 uncultured Acetobacteraceae bacterium | reverse complement strand
CCCGGCGGGCAGGGTGACCGTGAGGTCGCGCACCTCGAGCAGGGGCAGCTCAGCGTCCATCGCGCACGCGCGGGTCGAGCAGCAGGTAGACCAGGTCCACCACGGCGTTGGCCAGCACCACGAAGATCGCCGAATACATCACGGTGGCCATGATCAACGGCAGGTCGAGGTTGATTAGCCCCTGGTAGGTGAGGCGCCCCACTCCCTGCAGCCCGAACACCACTTCCGTCAGCAGCGCGCCGCCGCCGACCAGCTGCGCGAAGTCGAGCCCGAACAGCGACACGAAGGTGACCAGCGAGGTGCGAAGCCCGTGGCGCAGCAGCACCCGCGTCTCGGTCAGTCCCTTGGCGCGCGCGGTGCGCATGAAATCCTCGCCGGACGACGCGACCAGGTCGGCGCGAAGCACCCGGCCATAGATGCCGATGAACAGCACCGCCAGCACGCACCACGGGATCACGAGGTGCCTGAACCAGCCCAGCGGATCGACATGCAGCGGCACGTAGCCGAGCCCCGGCACCCAGGAGAACAGCCAGGTGTCGTGGTAGCGGCTTTGCGTCACGAGGTTGGCGACCTCGCCCAGCCAGAACACCGGCATGGAGATGCCGACCAGCCCCAGCATCATCAGCCCGCGGTCGAGCATCGAGCCGCGCGTGGCGGCGGCAATCGTGCCCATCGCGATCGAGGCCACGATCCACAGCAGCGCCGCGCCGCCGACCAGCGACAAGGTGACGGGGGCCGCCTGCATCACCTCCGGCACCACCTTTTCTCCATGGTCCACGAACGAGGACAGGTTCCGGGTCACGAACAGCGAGTCCATCAGCCGAAGGTACTGCACCGGCAGCGGCCGGTCGAAGCCGTAGGCGTGCCGCACCGCCGCCATGGTTTCGGGGCTGGCGTTGCGGCCGGCGATGCGCGCGGTCGGGTCCGCGCCCGGGGTCGCGAAGAACACCAGAAACACCAGCACGCTGATGCCGAACAGCACCAGAACGGTCTGGCCGAGCCGGGCGAGCAGGGCGCGCAGCACCCTAGCCGCGCCTTCCGGTTTCGCGCACGTCCAGCGCGTCGCGCAGCCCGTCGCCCAGGATGTTCAGCGCCAGCACCGTGACCACGATGGCGAGCCCCGGCGCGATCGCCACCGCCGGCCTGGTGTAGATCAGGCCCTGCCCGTCCTCGATGATGGTGCCCCAGCTCGCCGCCGGCGCCTGCACGCCGATGCTCAGGAACGACAGCGCGCTTTCCGCCAGCAGGGCCAGCGCCATCACCAGCGGCGCCAAAACGATCAGGGTGGTGGACACGTTGGGCAGGAGGTCGCGCACGAGGATGCGTCGCCGCGGCACGCCGAGGCAGCGCGCGGCGAGCACGAACTCGGCTTGGGCGAGCGACAGCACCCGGCCGCGTATCGGCCGCGCGGCATACGGCACGTACACCAGGGCGATGATGGCGATCGGCAGCAGGAGGTTATCGGAGCGGATCGTGAATGGTCCCAGCTGCAGGCCCTGCGACACGGTGACGATGGAAAGCGAGATCGCGAACAGGTACACCGGGATCGCCCACATGATGTCCATCAGCCGCGACAACACCACGTCGATCCAGCCGCCGAAGAAGCCGGCGGAGATGCCGACGATCGCCGCCAGCACGATGCACAGCACGGATGCGGTAGCCGAGATCAGCAGCGAGTTGCGTCCGCCATAGAGCAGGCGCGCCGCCACGTCGCGCCCCTGCGTGTCGGCGCCGAGCAGGTCGGCGCCCGGATGCCAGGTCGGCCCGATCGGCGTCAGGCCCAGGTGCAGCCGGTTCTGGTTCGGCTGCATCACCGGCACCTCCTCGCCGTGCAGGGTGACGGTGGCGGCGACGTCGCTTTCGAACGGGTCGGTATGCGCCACGTCGTGCGCGTAAAGCGGCGCCCCCAGGCTCAGCAGCACCAGCAGCAGCAGCACGACGAGGGACGCGACCGCACTCGGGATGCGCAGCAGCGCACGCAGCGCCGTTTCCCACGGGCCTCGCACGCGCGCAGGCGCGGACAACGCCGCGCTCACTGCACCCAGGCCTGCGAGAACAGCATGTGGTACAGGTTCACGGTGTAGAAGTTGCCGACGCGCTTCGACACCAGCTCAATCTTCTTGAACTGGATCAGCGGCGCGCCGGCCGCCTCGCGCAGCAGCAGGCGGTCGGCCTGCGCCCACAGCTTCGCTCCCGCCGCTTTGTCGGTGACCGACACGAGGGCCGCGCGGTGCACTAGGTCCTCGAACGGCTTGTCGCACAGCCCGGAAATGTCGATCGACGAGTCTGAGCCGGGATGGAAGTTCTCGCAGCCATACAGCGCGGTGAGGAAGTCCGAGGGCTCGGGATAGTCCGCGTACCAGTCGTTGATGCTGATCTGCACCTTGTTGTTCGTGTTCTGGATATAAGTGAACTGGATCGCGAACGCGATCGGCTTCACGTCGGCATCAAAGCCGAGCTCGCGCAGCATGTTCTGCAGGTAGGTGCCCATCGCCACCTCGACCGCGCGGTTCGGTACCACCAACGTGACGTGCATGCCCCTGGTGCCACTTTCTGCCACCAGCCGCTTGGCACGCGCGAGGTCGGGCGCCTTCCATTCCGTCGCCGGATGGTCGAAGTCGGTGCCCTTGGTATAGGGGCAATACGGCTCATAGCCGGGCAAGCCCACCGGCACATTCTGGCACAGCACGCTGGCGGCGGCCGGACCACCGTAGAAGGTCTGCATCGCCCGCCGGTTGACCGCATAGTTGACCGCCTGCCGCACCCTGATGTCGTTGAACGGCGGCAGGTGGACGTTCATCGGCAGGTAGTAGATGCCGAACACCCGGTTGATGTGCACCTGGTTGGCGTACTGATCGCCGAGCTCGCCGTAG
>CAXSHC010000283.1:0-4172 GCA_964236745.1 uncultured Acetobacteraceae bacterium | reverse complement strand
CACCATCGTCGGCATCCGCCGGGGGTGGAGCCGGCGGCGGCAGCATGGAGGCGGGCGGCGGCACCGGCGGCGGCAAGGACGGTGCCGCAGGCGCCACCAGGTCGCCCTGGCACGTCACCAGCTGCACGCCATAGACCGGGCTTTCGAATACGCCCACCGACGGGTCGCCGGAAAAAGTCCATCCGTTGAACGGCGGCACGTCGCCGGCGCGGTGGTCCTGGATGTCGAGAAAGGCGCCGTTGTCGCGCGGCAACCCGTCCGGCCGGTCCATGCAGGAGCGCACGGTCACGCTGAGGCTCTTGTAGCTGCCGGTCTCGCCCGCCTTCAGGGTCAGGGTCTCGATGTGGGCGTCGAGCTTGTCGAGCACGCGCACCACCGCCTCGGACCGCCCCTGCCAGGCGTTCGGCACCGGCATGATCGGCGGCGCGATGTATTCGGCCGCGCGTGAGGGCTGTGCCGCGAGCAACGCGGCACCCGCCAGCAGCGCCGTCGGCCACAGGCGGCCGCTCGTGCGCCTACCTCTCATGTGATGGCCGGACGGTGCGGGCCGGGCAGCGCCAGGACCTCGTCGATCAGGATCTGCCGCATGGCGGCGTCGTCCACCCCCATCAGCACGGCATCGTCAAACACGTCGCGCAGGGTGGCGCGCAGCTCGGCCTGGTTCTCCACCAGCACGCGCAGCTTCTCGGTGCAGCTGATCGGCGTGCCGTCCGGCTGCGGCCAGCGCGACGCGGTCATGGCGGCGGCGACGACGCGGCAGACGGCGACCCGACAGGCGGCGGCGCGGCCGACGCGGCCTTTTTCTGCGCCGACATCGCATCGGTCACGCTGAAGATGAACTTGCTCAGGAGCTGCTCCAGGCTGATCGAACCCTGGGTGATCGCCACCCGCGCGCCCGGCTTCAGCACCTGGTCGGCACCGCCCGGCTCGAGGGCCAGATACTTGCCGCCGAGCAGGCTGTCGCTGGTCACGACCGCGGAGCTGTCGGTGGGCAGGCGTATGCCGTCGCGCACGGTGAACGCGACCTCAGCCTGATAGGACGCCGGGTCCACCCGCTCCGACATCACCCGCCCCACCGTCACCCCCGCCAGCCGCACGTCGGAGCCGACCGACAACCCGTCGATGTGGGCGAAGCGCGCCAGCAGGCGGTAGCCGTCATCGCTCTTGCGCCCGCTGCCGAGCAGCGCCAGCACCAGCAGCCCGACCAGCGCCACCAGCACCAGCAGGCCGGCGATGAATTCTATCGCGGCGCGTCCGCCGTCGCCGCGTGCGCGCCGTGGTGCCGCGGACAGGGTGGCAGTGCCGGAAGTCGTGGTGGCCGACGTCGTGGTATCTGGCACGGCTCAGGCGTCCGGGGTCCAGGACTCGTAGTCGCCGGTGGATTGCGGCCGGAGCCCGCCGCGGTAGTCGCTGCCGGGTGGATGGTAGCCGCCCGGATCACCGGTACGGTTGGGCTGGAACGGCAGCTGCCAGGGACGGCGCGTGCTCGGCGGCAGCGGCGCGTCGTCGGCGTGGTGCAGCCAGTTCCACCATTCCGCCGGCACCGCGGACGCGTCGTCGCCGGCATTGTAGATCACCCAGCCGCGCATGCGCCTGGTGTAGCCGCCCGGCCGGCGCGACTCGTAGTACGCACGCCCATCTGCGTCGCGGCCAATCAGGCGCCCGCTGAAAAGGGTGAAAAGCCGCGTGCCGATGCTGGTCATGGCCATCACCTATACGCAGCCGCCGCGCCCTGGTCCATCCGGACCCGCCTTGGTCTATCCGGGCCCACCTTGGCGCCGCGGCACGCGATACGCCTTTCTCCCCCCGTCCCGACCGTCTAGGCTCCGACAATGCCCCATCCCTCCTCGATCCGCCCATGAGCACCCAGCCGAGCAGCCGTGGGCGCTGGAACGGGGTCAGGATGCGCGTGGCGCACGAGGCCGCCGATCCGGACGCGATCCCGCGCCGCATCACCTTGCCGGCGGACTGGGACGACGGCGCGGCGCAGGCGCTGGCGGCGCTGATCCCGGGCAGCAACAGCGCCTCGCTCGCGGACGCGGCCGACCGATGGATCGACCGGCTGGCCGGCCTGCCCGGCGCGCAGGGTGGGCTTGGGCGGGCGCTCGCGTTGCTGCTCCTGCTGCGCCGCGCGGCGCCGGGACCGGCAGCCTGGGCCGGCACCGGAACCGAAACCGCGGACCCGCTGCCGTTGTTCGTGCTCAACCTGTCCGCCTTCGTGAAGCCGGGCAGCGGCTTCGAGACCGAGGCCTATGAGGCGGCGCTGCACACGCTCGGGCACGCGCTGCGGCTCCTGTCCGTCCGGTCCGGCGCCGTGCCGCCGCGCCTGATGCTGACCAACCTCGATGCCTGCCTGGCCGGGCTCGGCCTGGACTATGACGACGAGAATGGCCGTGACGTGGCGCGCTGCCTCGCCACCGCCGCCGCCGGGCTGCTGCGCGGCGACGCGGACGGGGCGCAGCTGTCGCTGGTGCGGCCGCCGACGCGCTGTGCCGTGCCGGGGCTCGCCGCCCTGGCCGCGGTGGTGCGCGAGGCGCCGCCGCCGGGCCTGCGCATCGAGACCGGCTTCTCGCAGCCCGGACCGATCGACTCCCTGCTCGGCGTCGAGGGCTGCGGCCTGGCGCCGATCTTCTCGCCCCTGCGCCCGGACGGCCGGCTGTCGCAGAGCACCCTGGCGCGATTGTCCGGACGCGGCCTGACGCCGGAAGCCGCCCTGGCGCTCAGCCTGTCCGGCGACGGCGTGCTGCCCCGCCCCGGCCGCGACGCCTGGCTGGCGATGCACCGCGCGCTGGCGGGCCTGGTCGACCACATGCCGCCGCTGCCCGAGCACCAGCCGACAATCGCCGCTGCCGGGCCCGCCCGGCGCGAGCTGCCGTCGCGCCGCCGCGGCTTCACCCAGAAGGCTGCGATCAATGGCCACCGTGTGTTCCTGCAGACCGGCGAGTTCGAGGATGGCAGCCTGGGCGAGCTTGCCATCACGCCGCCGCGGGAAACGCCGGCGATGCGCGGGCTGATGGACGCGTTCGCCCGCTCGGTCAGCCTGGGGCTGCAACACGGCGTGCCGCTGGACAGCTACGTGGACGCCTTCGCCTACACCCGCTTCGGCCCGGCAGGCCCCGTGGACGGCGACGGCGGCATCGCCCACGCCACCTCCTTGCTGGACTATGCCTTCCGTATGCTGTCCGAAACCTATCTCGGCCGGCCCCTGCCGGACGCGCCGCACGCGGATGCGGGCGCGCATGACGAGCGGCCGCTGCTGCCGCTCGACCTGCCCGAAACCGGCGCCCGGCCGCGCCCCGGCGGCGGACGCGACGGGCTGCGCTTGGTGGGAGGACGCGGATGAGCGGCGACGCCCCGGTGTCGGGTAGCTCGGTGGGGGGCACCCCGGCGGAACGCTTGCGGGCGCTCGGCATCGTCTTGCCAGTCGCCGCGGCGCCGGTCGCCAACTACGTGGCGGCGGTGCGCAGCGGCAGCCTGCTGGTGGTGTCGGGACAGCTGCCGCTGGTGGAAGGGCGGCTCAGCGCCAGCGGCAAGCTCGGCGGCGGCGGGATTGGCGGCGGCGGGATCGGCGTGGAAAAGGGTGCCGAGGCGGCGCGCTGGTGCATGATCAACCTGATCGCCCAGGTGGACGCGGCGCTGGGCGGGCTGGGCGCGGTGCGCCGGGCGGTGCGTCTCGGCGGGTTCATCGCCTGCACCCCGGACTTCACCCAGCACGCCACGGTGATGAACGGCGCGTCTGACCTGGCGGTGGCGGTGTTCGGCGAGAACGGCCGGCACGCCCGCTCCACCGTGGGCGTGCCCTCGCTGCCGCTGGACGCGCCGGTGGAAGTGGAAGGGTTGTTCGAGGTGGACGGGTTTTGAGCTGAGGCGTTGCGGGCCATATCGGGCCCATGACCGATCCGGCACCCACCTTCTCGTTGTCGCTGCATCCCTCGATCGACGCGATCGACCCCGTGGAATGGGACGCTTGCGGCGGCAGCGATAACCCCTTCGTTAGCCATGCCTTCCTGTCCGCGGTGGAGGAAAGCGGCTCCACCGGACGGCGCACCGGCTGGATGCCGCAGCACGCCGTGCTGCGCGACGAAGGCGGACGACTTCTGGGTGCCGCGCCGATGTACGCCAAGTCGCATTCCTACGGCGAATACGTGTTCGACCACGGTTGGGCCAACGCG
>CAXSHC010000282.1:1482-4207 GCA_964236745.1 uncultured Acetobacteraceae bacterium | reverse complement strand
GGCGGGGCGGACGGTGGAAATCGTGGTGTATCCAGACGCACCACACGGCTTCCACGCGGACTACCGTCCGAGCTACCGCGAGGCGGACGCGGAGGACGGGTGGCGTCGCGCACTGGCCTGGCTTCGTGGGCACGGGGTGGGCTAGGGCCCGGCCCTGGCCCGTGCGGCCCCGGCCGGTGCAGCCTCGGCTGGTGCTGCCCGTGTACGCCGACGTAGGCGCCAACGCTTCCACCAGGGCAGGAAGCCGGTCAGCGTCAGACCGACCGTGACCAGGCCCAGCGCCAGCACCACGAGGCGCGATGCAAGGCCCAGCACCTGTCCGCTGTGCAGCGGGTAGAGCGTGCGTTCCAGCACCCTGCCCCAGCCGTCCAGCCGTGGCTGGTCGATCCACACCAGCCGCCCGTCGTGGCGGCCGATGAAGTAGGTCACCGGTCCGGCGTTCTCGTAGAGCAGCGTGCCGTGCGGCGAGAAGCCGATGCCATACAGGTCGAGCGTCCTGTCCTCGCTCATGGTCGCGGGCGACAGTTCGGGCGTGCGCTCCGCCGACGCGTGCTCGGCTGCCGCCAGGGCGCGCGCGAAGCCGATCCCGTCCGTGTTCGCGACCCGTGAGCTCACGACTGGCGATAACCGGACCCGTGGCGGCGATACTGCTTCCACCGCCGGCGCAAACAGCGCGTCGTAGAAGTTCAGCGCCACTGACGTGTAGGCGAGCACGGTGAGCAGGAGCACCAGCCACAGCCCGGCGACCCGGTGCAGCTCGATCAGCGGCCGGACGCGCAGGCCCCGCCGGCCCGTCACCCAGCTCGGGGCCCAGTTTCGCAGCCGCGGCGGGCGGCGTGGCCAGGTGATCACCAGCCCGAGGAGGTTCAACCCTAGCCATAACGCGGCGGCGCTACCCATCAGCCACTCGCCGGGGGTACCGGCCAGCAGCGCGTAGTGCAGCGACAGGATGGCGGCGAACAGGTGCGCGCGGTCCGGCCACGGACCGCGCGACCGCGCGCCCGTCACCGCGCCGTCGCGCGGGTCGAGGAACACCTCGCCGGCCTGCCGCACCACCTGGCCGCCGACATCAACGTCCACCGGCCGCACCTCGACCCTGAACGCACGTCCGGACGCGGCGTGCACGGGACAGGACTGCACGACCCAGTCCGGATGGCTGGCCGTCAGCCGTTGTGCCAGTTCCGGTCCGGGCAGCACCGACCCGGGCGGGGCTTGGAACAGTTGGGGGTTCAGCAGGGCGTCCAGTTCCGGCCGGAACACCAGCACGCAGCCGGTGGCGCCTGCGACCAGCAGGAACAGCGCCAGCCCGAGCCCGACCCAGCGGTGCAGCAGCAGGACCATCCGCCGCATGGTCATCGGGTTTGTCGGCTCGTCATCCCGACGCTACCAGCGAACGCTGAGGCGGGCGATGACGTTGCGCCGCGTGCCCCAGTAGCATCCGAACGCGTTGGAGTAGCACGAGGTGATGTAGCTCTTGTCCAGCAGGTTCTGCGCCGTGACCTGCAGCAGCGTGTCGTGCAGGTATGGGAACAGGTGGCCCAGCTGGTACTGCGCCTGCGCGTCGACCAGCGTGTAGGGCGCAATGGCGTATTCCTGCGTGTTGTCGGTGATGCTGTTGCCGGTGTAGCGCACGCCGACGCCGACGCCGAAGCCGTCCATCGGGCCGTCGTGTATGTCGTAGTGGCTCCAGACCGAGAAGAACTGCGCCGGGATCTGGGTCTGCCGCCGCCCGTCGAGGTTTCCGCTGTTCTTGTTGAATACGGCGTCCTGGTAGGTATAGGCGGCGACAAGGTTCAGCCGTCGCGTGATGTCGGCATGCGCTTCCAGCTCCACGCCCTGCGAGCGGATGCCGCCGGTCTGCACCGAGAAGCCGACATGCGCGGGATCGCTGACCAGGACGTTGTTTTCCTGGATGTGGAACAGGGCGGCGGTGAAGAAGCCGTCAAAGGCGTGCGGCTGGAACTTCACGCCTGCCTCGTACTGCTCGCTGCGCGTCGGCTGGAACGGGCTGCCGTCGAAGCCGAGCGCATTGGAAGGCTGGAACGAGCGGCTGTAGTTGAAGTAAGGCGAGATGCCGGCGGGAAAGGCATACAGGATGCCGCCGCGCCAGGTGAAGGCGCGGTCGCCCTGGTCGAAGTCGCCGCTGGAACCGAGCCTGCTGCGCGTGTCGATCTCCGACCAGTCCTCCCGCCCGCCGATCTGCAGGTGCAGCCGGCCCAGGGTGATCTGGTCCTCGGCGAAGATCGCTTCCTGGTTGGTGGAAACGCTTTCGTCGATGTAGTCGGCGAGCGGCGGGATCACCGCGGACCGATACGGGCCGTACAGGTCGATCGAGGGCGCGGTGCCGCCGTAGTAGTTGTAGCTGTCGCGCAGGTTCTGCCAGTTCACCCCGAACAGCACGCTGTGCTGCAGCGGGCCGGTGGAGACATGGCCGAGCAGCTGCTCCTCCAGGGTGATGGTGTCGTAGTGCTCCTCCGAGCCGGCACTGGAGCGCGGGGCGATGCGGCTGTCCGCGTCCGGCAGGGCGTCGGCGTAGACCTCGTTATAATCGACCCCCACCTGGGCGTAGCGCGCCACCGAGCGCAGGCTCCATGCAGACGAAAACTGGTGCGTGAGCTGGTAGCCGATCGCTTCCTGGCTGCGGTCGAACCGTTCGAAACTGTCGTCGCCTGTGAACACCGAGTACGGGATCTTGCCATTCGCATTCGGCAGCACGGTGCCTTGG
>CAXSHC010000282.1:0-1472 GCA_964236745.1 uncultured Acetobacteraceae bacterium | reverse complement strand
TCGCCGACACGTCGATGGCGACGACCTCGGCGCCGCGGCGCGCGGCCTTGCGTCTGAGCGCGCCGGTGCCGCAGCCGGCATCGAGGATGCGCCGGCCGCTGAGGTCGTCCGGCAGCCAGGACACCGCCGGCGCGACGCCATGGCGCTCGACCCGGGTGTGGTCGTCCTGGGTGCCGGAGCTGGTTCCGGTGGCGGCCAGGCGGTACAGCCAGTGCCCGGCCTGGTCGAGCGGGCCGCCGAGATCCAGGGTTCCGCGCACGTAGCCATAGCTGCCGCCCTCGATCGCGGCTTCGTGCAGCGGCGTGGCGGTAGGCAGCTTGGAGGAAAGCGCGATCACGCCACCTGGGTCGGCCTGGCCGTACAGCACCGAGGGCGGGCCCTTCAGCACGTCGTACTGGTCGAGCAGGAAGGAATCGATCTGCTGGTTGGCGTAGAAGGCGCCGTTGAACAGCCTGAGCCCGTCGAGGAACTCGTCGCCGTTGGAGGTGAAGCCGCGGATGTTGAGCAGGTCGTAGCGGGTGCTGAAGCCGTTCTGCGCCTCGGTTGCCACACCGGAGGTGTAGCGCAGCGCTTCCACCACCGTGCGCGCGTTCTGCTGGTCCATCTGCTCGCGCGTCACCACCGACACGCTTTCCGGCGTGTCGATCAGCGGCGTGTCGGTTTTGGTGGCAGCGCTGCTCGTCTTCGGCACCAGCCCGCCACGGGTCGCGTGCCCGAGCACGGTGATGGCTTCCGGCTCGCCTTCCTTCGCCTGCTCCGGCCCGGTGCGCACCACAGGAGTGGCCGCCGCTTGTCCGGCGTTCGCGGCGAGGCTGGCCGGTGTGTCGGTCTGGACCGGCGCTTCCCCCCGGGCCGGCACCGGCGATGCCGCCCCGAGCGTGCTCAGCAGCGCCGAGAACAGCATCGTCCGGTAACGAACGAACAGGCTTCGACGGGATGCGATAGGCGCCATGCCAACAATCAGATCTGCTATTGATAATCGTTCGCATTTGATTACGGGGTAATGGCGGGTGGCACAAGCGCTTCGGGAGCCATTCGGTTGACGCCCCCCCCCGCGCTGTCGTCCGAGCGGCCACCAGCCGGCGGCGACGCACCGGACCCGGGACCGGGGCCACGCGCAGGATGGGACGCGTTAGGGCCGGCCACGCGGTTGATGCCGGACGGCGCATGGGGCGGCCGGTCCGGCCGGGTATCCTGATCAGGCTCGCGACCGTTGGTTCAGGAACCGGCGCCGGGGTCCTCGTGCAAGGCGGGGTTGGCGACGGCGATCAGCCCGGACATCTCCATGCGTCGGCGCGACGCGGCGATGCCGTCCGTCACCGCCAGGGCAGCCGCGAGGGCCCGCCGGCCGGCAACCGCGTCCACCGCGACCGGGGCGCCGTCGAGGCAGGAAGCGCAGAACGCCTCGTGCTCGGCGGCCAAGGTGTCGTGCTCCTGCCAGCTGACGGCTTCGCGCCGGAAGCCGCCGGTGC
>CAXSHC010000281.1:3627-4219 GCA_964236745.1 uncultured Acetobacteraceae bacterium | reverse complement strand
CGGCAGCTTCATCGCAAGGTTCGTGGCGTCGCCGAACTCGTTACCCGAACAGCAAGACGAACATCGCGTGGCAAGCCCCCCCTTAAGGATGAGCGAGTTCTTGTATTCCTCGTCCCGTTTGTTCTCAGTCCCCCCCGGACGGCAACCCTGTCTGGGGCTTCATCCGCCAGGCCCGGCACAACAGCCTGGCACAACAGCCAAGGAAGCGACCCATGCCAGCACAGGCTAACCCGCCGGTGACGGGCCCGATCGTCGCCCTGGGCGAGATCGTGGTGGAGATCATGGCGGAGGAGCGCGGCGACGGCTTCCGCGAGCCGCTTGCGCTGCGCGGGCCGTTTCCGTCCGGGGCGCCGGCGATCTTCATCGACCAGGTGGCAAAGCTCGGGCACCCCGCCGGCCTGATCGCTTCCGTGGGGGACGATGACTTCGGCTGGCTGAACATCGAGCGGCTGCGGCGCGACGGCGTGGACACCAGCGCGATCCGCGTGCATCCCGACCACGTCACCGGCAGCGCCTTCGTGCGCTACCGTCCGGACGGCGAGCGCGACTTCGTGTTCAACATCCGGCAGAGCGCCAACGCCGGCATCGCGCT
>CAXSHC010000281.1:0-3617 GCA_964236745.1 uncultured Acetobacteraceae bacterium | reverse complement strand
AACATCAAGAACAGCGCCTGCGGCCAGACCCGGATCACCGCGGAAGCCCGGCAGCTGTTGTCGGGATGCGCGCACCTGCACATCATGGGCTCGTCCTTGTTCTCGTTCCGCCTGATCGACGAGGCGAGAAAGGCGATCGAGCAGGTCAAGGCGCAGAACGGTTCGGTGTCGTTCGACCCGAACGTGCGCAAGGAGATGCTGAACATCCCCGAGATGCGGGCAGCACTCGAGATGATGCTGCACCATTGCGACCTGTTCATGCCGAGCGGGCCGGAGCTCCTGCTGCTCACGGAGGCGACCAGCGAGGACCGGGCGATCGAGGAGATCCTCGGCCTCGGCGTGTCCGGCATCGTGGTCAAGCGCGGCAGTGCCGGAGCCAGCTTCCACGACCGCGCGCAAACGCTGCACGTGCCGGCGTTCGCCGTCGCGGAGGTGGATCCCACCGGCGCCGGCGACTGTTTCGGCGCCACCTTCGTCACCTGCCGGCAGCAGGGGCGGAGCGTCGCCGACAGCCTGCGCTACGCCAACGCCAGCGGCGCCCTGGCGGTAGGCCAGCGCGGGCCGATGGGAGGCACCTCCACCTTTGCCGAGCTCGACGCCCTGATCTCGGCACGGAGCTAGGAGTTTCGTTCATGGCAGCACTGGATTTCAGCACCGCGTTCGTTCTGCGGGACCGGGTGGTGGTCATCACCGGCGCCGGCAAAGGGATCGGCGTGCCGTTCCTGGCCAGCGGCGCCGCGGCCATGATCAACCGCGCCAACCTGCCGATCGATAACGGCCACACCATTCGCTGAGGGCTCACCTGCATGGACACGATCCTGTCGCGGCTTGCCGGGTTCCGGGCCGACGGTCGGCCGCAAGGCATCACCTCCGTTTGCTCGGCACACCCGCTGGTAATCGAGGCGGCGCTGCTGCAGGCGAAGGAGGACGGCGCGGAGGCGCTGATCGAGGCCACCTGCAACCAAGTCAACCAGGAAGGCGGCTACACCGGCCTGTCTCCGGCGGCGTTCCGCGATGCCGTGACCGCGATCGGCGACCGGGTCGGCTTCCCGCCGGACCGGCTCATCCTGGGCGGTGACCACCTCGGCCCCAACCCGTGGAAGCACCTTCCGGCGGAGGAAGCGATGCAGCGCGCCGGCGACATGGTCGCCGCCTACGCCGGGGCCGGCTACGGGAAGCTCCACCTCGACTGCAGCATGGGCTGCGCCGGGGAGCCGGCGGCGCTGGCCGACAAACTCGTGGCCTCCCGGGCGGCACAACTCGCCGCTCGCGCGGAGGCCGTGGCGCCAAGCAGGCCGGTCTACGTGATCGGCACGGAGGTGCCGACGCCGGGCGGTGCCACCGAGGCGCTCGATCACCTCCTGCCGACCCGGCCGGACGCGGTGCAGGAAACGTTTGCCGTGCACGAGGCGGCGTTCCGCGGCGTGGCAGGCGGCGCCTGGGAGCGGGTGATCGCGATGGTGGTGCAGCCCGGCGTCGAGTTCGGGCACGAGGACGTCGCGGTGTACCGGCCGGAGGCGGCGCGCGCCTTGTGCGCCACCCTGGACGGTCTCCCGGGCCTGGTGTTCGAGGCGCATTCCACCGACTACCAGCCGGAAACGGCGCTGCGTCAGCTGGTGCTGGACGGGTTCCCGATCCTGAAGGTGGGCCCGGGGCTGACCTTCGCGCTGCGCGAAGCGCTGTACGGGCTGGACGCGATCGCGGCCGTGCTTCGTCCGGGCGGCACGCGCCTGCCCGAGCGGATGGAGGCGCTGATGCTGGCGGAGCCGAAGCATTGGCGGTCGCATTATCCGGGCGACGCCGCTGTCCAGCGCGTGCTGCGGCACTACAGCTACAGCGACCGCATCCGCTACTACTGGCCGGACCCGGAAGCGGAAGCCGCCACCGCGGCGCTGATGCACCGCCTCGACGGGGTGGCGCTGCCGCCGACCCTGATCAGCCAGCACCTGTCGCGCGTTTATGACCGGGTGGCGGCGGGCTTGTTGGCGCCTAACGCGCGCGTGCTGCTGATCGAGGCGGTTCGCGACGTGCTGCGGGTCTATGCCAGGGCCGGCGCCCCCTGACGGCGCGATGGCGACCGGGAACACCAATGGAGGACACGGACATGGATAAAAAGCTCGAAGGCAAGGTGGCGGTGATCACCGGGGCGGCGCGCGGCATCGGCCGGGCGATCGCGGCGCGCTACGTCGCGGAAGGCGCCACGGTGGTCATCGCCGACCTGAACGAGAACGGCGCCAGGACGGCGGCGTCGGAGATCGGCGGGAACTGCAGCGGCATGGCGTTCGACGTGACCAGCCAGGAGTCGATCGACACGATGGTGGCGGCCGTGGTGGCAGCACACGGGCGGCTGGACATCCTGGTCAACAACGCCGGCATCTTCGACATGGCGCCCACGGTGGAGATCACCCGGGAAAGCTATCGCCGGGTCTATGCCGTGAACGTGGAAGGGCTGCTGTTCACCACCCAGGCGGCAGCGAAGCAGATGATCGCGCAAGGCCGGCCGGCCGGCGGTGGTGCTGCCGGCAAGATCATCAACTTCGCGTCCCAGGCGGGGCGGCGCGGCGAGCCGCTGGTGGCGGTTTATTGTTCCAGCAAGGCGGCGGTGATCAGCCTGACCCAGAGCGCCGGGCTGGACCTGATCCGGCACGGCATCAACGTCAACGCGATCGCGCCCGGCGTGGTGGATAACGAGCACTGGGACCACGTGGACGCGAGCTTCGCCCGCCACGAGAACCTCCAGCCCGGCGAGAAGAAGCGCCTGGTGGGTGCCGCGGTGCCGTTCGGCCGCATGGCGCGCCCGGACGAGATCGGCGGCCTGGCCGTGTTCCTGGCCAGCGCGGATGCCGACTACATCGTTTCGCAGTGCTACAATATTGACGGCGGCAACTGGATGAACTGATTGTTCCGCCGGGCTTGTCGGCAGGGTACGGGATCAACCGTTCCTGGCGACCCGGCCATGCGACCCGAGCCGCGACAAAGCGACCACGCGAAACGAGACGACACAGGACCCTGGGAGGATCCGAATTCCATGACGAAACTGAAGCATTGGCTGGCGACGACGGCGGCGGCCGGCGCTCTTGCCGTCGGCGCCGGCGGCGCGATGGCGGACACCACGCTGACCATCGCCACGGTCAACAACGTCCAGATGATCGAGATGCAGAAACTGTCGCCCACCTTTGAGCGCCAGCATCCCGACATCCACCTGCGCTGGGTGGTGCTGGAGGAGAACACGCTGCGCCAGCGCGTCACCACCGACATCGCCACCCATGGCGGGCAGTTCGACATCCTGACCATCGGCAACTACGAGGTGCCGCTCTGGGCCAAGCGGAACTGGCTGCAGGCGTTCGACAACCTGCCGGCGAGCTACGCGGTGGACGACATCATCCCGCCGGTGCGCGCCGGGATCAGCTACAAGGACCACATCTACGGGCTGCCGTTCTATGCGGAAAGCGCCATGACGTTCTACCGCAAGGACCTGTTCCAGAAAGCCGGGCTGACCATGCCGGCCGAGCCTACCTACGACCAGATCCGGCAGTTCGCCGACAAGCTGACCGACAAGAACAACCAGGTCTACGGCATGTGCCTGCGCGGCAAGCCGGGCTGGGGCGAGAACATGG
>CAXSHC010000280.1:0-4220 GCA_964236745.1 uncultured Acetobacteraceae bacterium | reverse complement strand
CCGCGTGCTTCTCGGGTGCCATCGTCAACAGTTCCGCATCCGCGCCCGCCTGCCGGCACCTGGCGCAGGCAGGCATCCCGTTCACCCTGCTGGTGCATGAGCTGCCGGCACTTCTGGGCGAGAAGGGGCTGCTGCCGGCGCTGCGCGACGCTGCCTCCCGCGCCGCCACCGTGGTATTCCCGGCCACCGCCGTGCAGGACGCCGTGCGCGCCCTGGTGCCGGTGCCGGACGAGCGCACGGCGCAGATCCCGCAGGGGCTGTACGCCGCCGTGCGCTATTCGACCCGCCATCGCACCGCGTTCCGCGCCCAGTTCGGCGTCGAGGACAGCGACCTGCTGCTGATCGGCGTCGGCTATGCCGACATGCGCAAGGGCTTCGACCTGTTCCTGCAGCTTTGGCGCCTGTTGTCGGCCCGCAGCTCCGGCGGGCGGCGCCGCCATCGCCGCATCCACTGCCTGTGGCTGGGCGACATCGATCCCGGCCTGCACACCTATCTTCGTGCCGAGCTGGACGCAGCACTTGCGTCCGGCACCTTCCACATGCCGGGCCACGTTCCCGACGCGCCGGACCATCTCAGCGCCGCCGACGCCTTCGTGCTCACCTCGCGCGAGGACCCGCTGCCCAGCGTGGTGATGGAAGCACTGGCCAGCGGCCTTCCCGTCGCGGCGTTCGAGAACAGCGGCGGCACCCCGGAGCTGCTGCGACGGTTCGACGCCGGCGCCCTGGTGCCGCTCGGCGACGTCGCGGCCCTGGCGCGCTCCGTCCTGTCGCTCGCCCAGGACTGCCACGACCAGCCCGCCGCCGAGCGCGCGCGGAACGGCCGGCAGGTGGCACGGCAGCTTTGCTTCGACCGCTATGTCGGCCGCCTGCTGGCGCTGGCACAGCCGACGATGCGTCGGATCTCGGTGGTGGTGCCGAGCTTCAACTACGCCCGCTACATGCGCCAGCGCCTGGCCTCGGTGTTCGCGCAGGGCCATCCGGTGCACGAGGTGATCGTGCTGGACGACGCCTCCGCCGACGACAGCGTCGCGGAAGCGCGGGCCGCGGGAGCGGACTGGGACCGGCAGGTCCGCGTGGTGGCGCAGACGCGCAACTCGGGCTCGGTGTTCCGGCAATGGCAGCGCGCGGTGGCGGAAGCCCGCGGCGACTGGATCTGGATTGCCGAGGCCGACGATGCCGCCGACCCGCGCCTGCTGGAAACCCTGGCCCAGGCGTTGGACGGCGCGCCGCGCGCGGTGATGGCATTCTGCGACAGCCGCGCCGTGGACTCCGACGGCAGCACCCTGTCCGACAGCTATAAGCCTTATTACGCCACTACCGCCGGCACCATCCTCGACGATGACGGGCTGCACGAGGGCCCAGCCTTCGTACGCAGCTGCCTCAGCGAGCGCAACCTGATCCTGAACGCGAGCGGCGTGCTGTTCGAGCGGCAGGCGCTGCGTGCCGCACTAGCCCGCCTGGGTGACGAGCTGCTGAGCTTCCGCGTTGCCGGCGACTGGCGGCTTTACATCGAGATGCTCAACCAGCCGGGCGCGCAGGTGGCCTATGTGGCGGAGCCCCTGAACATTCATCGCAGGCACGGCGACAGCACCACGCACCGCCTCGCTGCCCAGAAGCACCTGGGCGAGGTCGCGCGCATCCATCGCCTGATCGGGCGGCAGCCCGCCGTGCTGGACGCCGACCGCATGCGCCAGCGCGCTTATCGCAGCCAGCTCGCACAGCAGTTCGGGCTGCGCCTTGCCGGCGAGTGAGGCCGGGCGGCCAGGCGATCGCCGACCCCACCGGGCCTATCCGTGAACGTCGTTCAAGCCGCCTGGGAGGTTGCCGCTTTTCTGGCAGTATCGACGCAAGCAGTTACCGCTTCGGCCAGCGAGCTGCTGAAATAATCCGCGCCGATCGAGCGCTGCACCGTTGCGTCGGACAAGGCTGAGTCCTCCAGCGGCCATAGCCCGACCAGGATCGGAGTTCCGTGCGGCAGGCGCTGACGCAGCCGCTGCATCAGGTAGCGGAGGTATGAAGGGCTACCGCTGATGTCCAGGTAGGAAATGCAGGCCATCGCCACCCCCGACACGTCCAGCGTGTCAATCCGTTCCCGCGATACTTCGCCATAGCCGACCAGCCGGCTGCCCAGGCCGTGCTTGCCGACCAGCTGCGCCAGGATCGCGGACGCGGCCTCGTCAAGCGGACCGCGCCCGGCGATACACAGCACAGCCCCCCCGCCGCGCCAGATCGGCGGAAGGCTTTGCAGGTCGCCCTCGACGCTGTCGGGATGCGAATGGGTCTGCAGCGGCGGATGGCCGTCGTCGGCCGGCTGGATCGCCTCCTTGCCACGCTTGGGCGGCGGCGGCTCCTCGTCCTCCTCGCTTGCCAGACCGTCCACCACCGACCGGATGGTGGCGTTGACGCGGTCCAGATGCTCGAGGTTCAGGGTGCCGCGCCGGGCGTCGTTGGCAGCGAGTTGCATGCCCTTCAGCGCCACTTCGTCATAATAGGTGGTGAGCGAGCATTCCCGGAGCAGGGTTTCGGCGTGGTCCTGCGCCTCGTCCGCGTCGCCCGCCAGGATGCGCTGGTAGAAGCTTTCCACAGGCGTCAGCGCCGGACGGTCGCCGAGCATGACGTCCAGGAACTCGAGCCGCTTCACGTGGCGGCCCATCACCACCAGGCACAGGGTGAGAGGAGTAGACAGGATCAGCCCGACCGGACCCCACACCCAGGACCAGAAGATCGCGGCCACCACCACCGAGAACGGCGACAGCCCGGTGGCATGGCCGTACACCATCGGCTCGATCACCTGCCCGGTGACGCCTTCCACCACCACATAGAGCCCCGCAGTCCACAGCATCATCGACCAGCCGGGCTCCACCGCCGCCGCCAGCCCCATCGGCAGCACTGCGGAGATGAAGGAGCCGACATAGGGTACGAAGCGCAGCAGGCCGGACAGGATGCCCCACAGCACCGGGTTGGGCACGCCGATGATCAGCAAGCCGATGCCGATCACCACGCCGAACAGGGTGTTGATGCTGAGCTGGGTGACGAAGTAGCGGCTCAACCGATGGCCGCCGTCGTCGATCGCAAGCGTGGTGCGGTGCAGGTCGTCCGAGCCTACCAGCCGGATCAGCCGGTCGCGCAGGTCCTCGCGCTGCAGCAGGGCGAACACCGCGACCACGAACACGATGCCCAGCGTCGCCAGTGGCGACAGGATCGGCGACAGGTAGGTGCGTGCCAGCTGCAGCGGCGTGCTGGCCTCGGCCGGGGCTGCCGGCGCCGGCGCGGACCGGGCTTCGCTGGTGGTGGAGGTAGCGGCGGACGGGGCGCCGGGGGCAGCCGTAGCCGTGGCGGCGGTTCCCCGCGACCGGCGCGGGCCGATGGCGTCGGCGAGGTGGGACAGGCGGCCAACGGTGTAGCTGCGGACGTTGGAAACCTTGGTTTCGACAGTGGTGGCGTATTTCGGGATGTCGGAGGTGAGCTCGGCGATCTGCGAGCCGATCACGCCGCCGATCGCCACGACCAGCCCCAGGGCCAGGATCACACCCAGCAACACGGAGGGCACCTTGCCGAGATGGAGCCGACGCAGAAGCGTGGTAAGCGGGGCGAGCACGAAGGCCAGCAGGAGCGCCAGGGTGACCGGGACCAGCACCTCCTTGCCGAAGTACAGCGTGGCCACGATCATGACGAACAAGGTCATGACGCGCGACGCGTCGGGCGTCGGCGCCTGTGTGACAGTCTTGGGCGGCGGTATGGGCCGACCCTTGTTTTCCGGCATGATCTTGTCCTGCTCGCCGGACACGCCGCCGCCCCAAAGGATGACGGCCATACCCGGATCGTGGTTGCCGGAAGTCACCCGGGCCAAGCCACCCGGGTCGCGATGGTTTACGGCGAGGGGCCGCCCGGATCAGCGTCCGAGCGTGCGGCGGCCGAAGATCGCGTGATACGCCACCAGCACGATGATCGCGCCGACCACTGCCACGAACATGCTGTAGAGGTTGAGACCGGTCACCGGGGCGGCACCCAGAATGGAGAACAGGTAGCCGCCGACAATGGCGCCGACGATGCCGAGCACGATGTCGAGGATCAGGCCCTCGCCGCTCTTGTTGACGATCTTGCTGCCGATGAAGCCGGCGATCAGCCCGAGAATAAGCCAAGCGATGGTCGACATGATGTTCTCCGAGTTGGGGTTAGGTTGAATCTGTGAACACGGGCCGAAACGCAGACGTGGTCCG
>CAXSHC010000279.1:809-4243 GCA_964236745.1 uncultured Acetobacteraceae bacterium | reverse complement strand
GAAAAGTTCGGGTTGAAGAACGGGTCGTTCCTGAAGAACGGCTTGTCGCCCCAGCGCTCGTACATGGTCTGCTGCTCGCGGAAGAAGCGCGCTTCCTGGTCCGGCCGCATGTCGCTGCCGCGCGACAGGCTTTCGTGGTGCTCGGCGACGAAGTCCGCGCACCACACCACTCGCTGCCCGCTGCCATACACCTTCAGGCACAGGTCGACGTCGTTGTAGGCGATCTTGAGGTGCTCCTCGTCGAAGCCGCCCACCGCACGAAAGGTGTCGGCGCGTATCAGCATGCAGGCCGCCGTCACCGCGACCAGGTCCTGGCTCAGCCGCGCCCGGCCGATATAGCCGTAGTCGTCGTCCGGGATGCCGAGATGGATGTGCGCCGCCACCCCGTGCGTGCCGACCACCACGCCCGCGTGCTGCACCGTCTTGTTCGGATACAGGAACTTGCCGCCGACGATGCCGATGCTGTCGTCCGACAGCGCCTCGCCGACGATCCGCTTCAGCCAGCCCTCGTCGGTGATGAACACGTCGTTGTTCATGAACACGAAGAACTCGGCGTCGTTGTCCTTGGTGGCAAGGTTGTTCAGCCGCGAATAGTTGAACTCCTCCACCACGTCGAGCACCCGGATCGCCTTGATGCTCTTGACGTCCTTGAAGAACTGCTTGGCCTCCGGCGAGGTCGACCAGTTGTTCACCAGCACGATGTCGAAGTCGCCGTAGTCGGTGTTCTCCATCAGGCTGGCGATGCACTGCCGGGTGGTCTCGATCTGGTCCCGGAACGGGATGATGATCGACACCTTGGGCGTGCTCTGCGGGATCCACTCCACCGCATAGATGGTCAGCCCGTTGATGGTGGACACTTCCGCCACCTGCCCCTTGCGCTTGAGGTGGTCGGTCACGGCGAGCACGCCGGCATCCACCGCATAGCCCTTCTTCGACACGTCGGCAGCAGTCGAGTTCGGCGTGATGCGCCAGTGATATAGCAACTCCGGCACGTGCACGATCTGACGCGGGCTCAGGATCTCCGAGCAGCGCAGGATGAAGTCGTGGTCCTGCGCGCCGTCGTACTCCTTCCGCAGCAGCCCCACCTGCCGCATCGTCGCCGTCTCGATCACGGTGAGGTGGCAAACGTAGTTGCACCCCAGCACGTAGCGGTAGTTCCAGTCCGGCTTCAGGTTCGGCTCCAGGTAGTACCCCGCCTGGTCGATCTTGTCCTCGTCGGAGTACAACAGCTTGGCGCCGGTGCGCTGCGCCGTGCGGATCATGATCTCCAGCGCCACGTCCACCATCACGTCGTCATGATCGAAGAACACCGTCCACTCGCCGCGCGCCGCTTCCATCGAGATGTTGGTGGCCTTGGCGATGCCGACGTTCTTCTTCGAGCGTATGCAGCGGATCCGCTTGTCGGCGGCGCAGAACCCGTCGATCTTGTCCGACACCTCCTTCGACTTGGAGCCGTCGTCGACGATCACCAGCTCCCAGTTCTCGTAGGTCTGCGCGATCACGCTCTCGATGGCCGCGACGAAGTCCGACAGCAGCGGCTTGTAGGTTGGCACCATCACCGTGACGAGCGGCTCCTCCGACAGTTGGCCCGCCTGCTTCAGCGCCCGCCGTTCCGCCGCCGTGCGTGCCCGCAGGTTCTCGTAGTAGCGCCGCGCCCAGCGGTCGTACTCGCCGATATGGTAGCCCTGGCTCGGCAGCAACGCCGTGATCTCACGGCGCAGCCGCTCCATGTCCGCATACATGCGGCTCATGTCGTTGGAGATCGCGACCAGCTTGCCTTCCAGGAAGTTCGACACCGTCGCCGTCTTGAACGGGCTGTTGTCCAGCTCCAGCATTTCGGGCAGCACGAAGAAGCGGAAGCTTTGCGCGTAGTCCTTCTGGAACGCGTGCGGCACCGCGAACTCGAAGCCGCAGTTCGGGTCGCAGCCCAGAACGTTGCCAACGTCGCGACGGAAGCGGTCGGCCCGGATCTGCGCGATCTTGACGTTGTCGCAGGTGACCAGGATGTCGCAGCGCGCCTGCGCCTTCTTCATGCGTCCGATCTTGCGCAGCACCCAGCCGCGCAGCGCGTTGTGCACCAGCCCGTCCACGTTGCCCTGCACGCTGACGATCGGCCGGTCGCTGAACTCCAGCGAAGGCGCCAGGCTGCTCAGCCCCCCTTCGCCCATGTGCGGCAGGATGCTGCCGTCGGGCAGCGCGAAGCTCAGCACGTGCGGCTGGCCGTCGAGGCAGTCCTCCGGCAGGTCGAACTCGAACCCCACCTCCGCGCTGGCGAGCCCGAGTGCCCCGCGCACGTCCTCGCGCACGCCGTCGCACGGCACCGTGTCGATCTCGCGCCCGTCCACCACCGCCTTCAGCTGCACCACCTCGTGCGGCGATGCCAGGTCCGTCACCCAGCCGGAGGCGCGGCCGTCCTCGTAGCGGTCGAAATAACCATTGTAGCGCACCATGGTGCCAGCCGGCGCGGCGTCGTCGAGGTCGGCCATCGTTTGTCCTCCTTGACGGGGTCGCTTCAACCGGAAGCGGTCAAAAGCTACCGGATCGGCCTGGGCCGCGCAAACGACAACGGTGCGTCAAACCGTTCCCGTCCCTGCCCTTGGCCAGCCTGCCGCCTCCTGTTCCGACGGCGTGCGCAGCGTCAGCGACAAGGCGTGCAGGCCGCCCGCGAACTCGTTCTCCAGCGCCTCGTGCACCAGTCGCGACCGCTGCACCCGTCCCAGCCCGGCAAAGGCGTCGCTCACGACCAGCAGCGCATAGTGTGTTTCCCCGCCGCCGTCGGCATCCCGCACCCCGGCGTGCCCGGCATGGCGGGCGCTTTCGTCGTCGAGCTCCAGCCGCTGCGGCGCGAAGCGCTCGGTGATCCGGGCCCGCATCCGGGCCGCCCGTCCGCCATCCGTCATCGCTTCCTCCTCCTGCCGCCACCACGGAACCGTCCGGTCCCGCTTCCTCTTGCACCGGTCCTGACTGCGCGCACATAACCGGGTGATGATGCGACGGAACCAGCGACACCGGGCGTTCGATCCCGACCCGGCCGCGCCGGACCGTCCGTGCGACATGCCCGGCTGCGCCGACCCGGCCGGTTATCGCGCGCCCCGCTCGCGGCAGACGCTGAACCACTATTTCTGGTTCTGCTTGGAACACGTCCGCGAGTACAACGCCCGTTGGGACTTCTACAAGGGCATGACCCCCGGCCAGATCGAGGCCCACCTGCGCGCCGACGTGTCCTGGAACCGCCCTTCCTGGCGGCTCGGCCACCTCGGCGGCGGTTCCGGCAGCCTCGACGAGGAACAGGTGCTCGACCCGCTCGGCCTGCTTCGTGGCAGCGCCGACGCCCGGGTCCGCGCCAAGACCCGGGCGCGCGAGGTCGACCTGCGGCCGGAAACACTGCGGCAGCCGCTCGACACGTTGGGCCTCGGCTGGCCTGTCTCGCTGGC
>CAXSHC010000279.1:0-799 GCA_964236745.1 uncultured Acetobacteraceae bacterium | reverse complement strand
AGCCGCTACAAGCACCTGGCCCGGAAGAACCACCCGGACGCCAACAACGGCGACAGGGCGGCTGAGGAGCGGCTCAAGACCATCAACGTCGCCTACACAGCACTGCGCCGCCACCTCGCCGAGGCGCCGCAGCCCTTGGCCGAGACCGGCTAGACCGGCCGGCTTCCGAACCCTCCCCCTGCCTGGCCGCAACCGAGGCGGGATGACCGCGTATCGGAGGAACCAGCGACCGGGTGCCTCGGACCCGCTTGAACCAACGGGACGACTTCATGGACGATATCAAGGCCGCGACGACGGAAACCCTGCAGGATCCGATCCCGGGCTCCGGCCTGGGCGACGGCGGCATCGCCGGCCTGCCCCCGACGGCGAGCCTGTCCACGCCCGACCGCATGGTGAACGCCCGCACCCTGTTCGGCCTCGACCGCGACCTCGAGGTGCCGGCCTATTCGGTGCGCACCGAGCACGTGCCCGACATCGACACCGCCTACCGCTTCGATCCGGAAACCACGCTGGCGATCCTGGCCGGCTTCGCCTTCAACCGCCGGGTGATGATCCAGGGCTATCACGGCACCGGCAAGTCCAGCCACATCGAGCAGGTGGCCGCCCGGCTGAACTGGCCTTGCATACGCATCAACCTGGACAGCCACATCAGCCGCATCGACCTGATCGGCAAGGACGCGATCGTCCTCAAGGACGGGCAACAGATCACCGAGTTCCGCGAGGGGCTGCTGCCCTGGGCTCTGCAGCACCCCTGCGCCCTGGTGTTCGACGAGTACGACGCCGGCCGTCCCGACGTGTT
>CAXSHC010000278.1:0-4269 GCA_964236745.1 uncultured Acetobacteraceae bacterium | reverse complement strand
CCGCTACCTCGCGCAACTGCTCCGCCGACAGGTTGCGCAGGTCGCGCGGGGTCAATACGCGGTCAAGAAGAGGATGCCTTGCCGCGCCCGGAAGATCTGACTCGTCCATGTCCGATGAGCGTCCGCTTGCGCCGGATGCGGCGGTCCGGCCCCATGGGGGAAGGTCGCGCGTGCCGGTCTGGTTCAAGAAGGCATGCTGTTGCTCCATTGCCGGAACACAGGATCACCCGATCTGCCATGCTTTAGTGCGAACCGTCCTGCTGCAACAGGGTTGCCGAAGCGGATGTTGCAGAAATGCCATAACACTTGGCCACTCATGTTTGCGACGCCGACCGGGTTTGCCGTATAGGGCCTGGACTACTCACCGTGTCACGCCGTCGGACGCCCCTTTGGTTTTCTCCTTCTCGATTCCGTGATTATCGGCGTGGCCATCCAATCGCCAACATCACCGTGGATCGCCGGGATCATCGAGGGGCGATGCGGTCGGCTGGCCGCGTGTGGAAACGAGCCGCCGCCGGCGGGGGAACAGGAGAACAAGTTCGCATGGCCGTTCCGATCATGCAGGCCGTCCGCGTCGGCGCCTATGTCGTCAAGCAGCACCTGTCGCGCCGCAAGCGCTACCCGCTGGTGCTGATGCTCGAGCCGTTGTTCCGCTGCAACCTCGCCTGCGCCGGATGCGGCAAGATCGACTACCCGGCGCCGATCCTGAACCAGCGCCTGTCGGTGCAGGAATGCCTGGATGCCGACACCGAGTGCGGCGCTCCCGTGATCGCGGTGGCCGGCGGCGAGCCGCTGCTGCACAAGGAGATGCCGGAGATCATCGAGAAGCTGCTGGCGCGCAAGAAGTATGTCTACCTGTGCACCAACGCCCTGCTGCTGGAGAAGAAGCTCGACGACTACAAGCCCAACCCGTTCTTCTCCTGGGACGTCCACCTGGACGGCGACAAGGAGATGCACGACGCGTCGGTATGCCAGGACGGGGTGTACGACCGTGCCGTGGAGGCGATCCGCAAGGCCAAGGCGCGCGGCTTCCGGGTGTCGATTAACTGCACCGTGTTCGACGGTGCCAGCCCCGAGCGGCTGGCCGCGTTCTTCGACCAGGTGATGGCGATGGGCGTGGACGGCATCATGACCGCGCCCGGCTATGCCTATGAGCGGGCGCCGGACCAGGCGCACTTCCTGAACCGGCAGAAGACCAAGCAGCTGTTCCGCGACACCTTCCGGCTGGGGAAGGGCAAGAAGTGGAAGTTCACCCAGTCGCCCTTGTTCCTGAACTTCCTGGCCGGCAACGAGACCTACCAGTGCACGCCGTGGGGCAAGCCGCTGCGCAACGTGTTCGGCTGGCAGAAGCCCTGCTACCTGCTGGGCGAAGGCTATGCCAAGAGCTTCAAGGAGCTGATGGACGACACCGCCTGGGAGCAGTACGGCACCGGCAACTACGAGAAGTGCGCCGACTGCATGGTGCATTCGGGCTACGAGTCGAGCGCGGTGATCGACGCGGTGAAGCGGCCGCTGCACATCATGAAGGTGGCGCTGCGCGGCCCGCAGACCGAGGGGCCGATGGCGCCAGAAATCTCGCTCGCAAACCAGCGGCCGGCCGAATACAACTATGCCGAGCACGTGGACGCGCGGGTGAAGGAGCTGGCGGCGAAAAAGGCGGCCTCGCGCAAGGTGCCGGTCGACGCGGCGGAATAACGGCGGAGCGTCTCGGCTGGCCCGGCCGGGGAAGGGGGCGGCTTCCGAGAGCCGCCTTCGTTCAAGGGTGCAGGTGGGTCAACCGTGCATGCGGGAGATGTCGAGCAGGGTGGCGGTTTCCAGCTCCTTCTCCTCCAGCCGGTGCCGCACTAGGTCGCGGATGCTGATCATGCCGCATAGCGCCTTGTCGTCCACCACCGGCATGTGCCGCACGTGGCGCTGGCTCATCATCGCCATCACCTGATCGAGCCGGTCCTCGGAACGGCAGGTGATCACCGGCGCCGTCATCGCCTTCCTGAGCGGCTGGTCGAGCGCCGCCGGGCCCATCCGCGCCAGCAGCTTGACCAGGTCGCGCTCGGAGAAGATGCCGACCACCGCCTCCTTGTCCTCGACCACCACCGCGCCCACGCGGCGCTCGGCCATCAGCGCCACCGCCGCCGACACGGTCCGGTCGGGCCGAAGCGTCGCGACCTGATGGCCCTTCTTCTCCAGGATGGTGGCGATCAGCATGCGTGGGTCCTCCGTTACCGGTGATAACAAGGGCGTCCGGGCGGGGTTGCGGGGGCGCGGTTGCGATGGCGCCGGCTACATGATTATCGGGCGGCGTGCCAGCCCGGCGCCTGCGGGGATGCCGGCCGTGTCATTCCGCCGCTGCCCTGAGGCCGGCACCGGCGGCCAGCGGGCAGGCGGGTAGGGCTGCGAGAAGAAAGGCGCCCAGCAGGAGCAGGTCGGGATGCCAGTCCAGCCCCGCCTGGGCGGCATCCACCGCGGCCGCCCCGAAGATCAGCGCGGGCGTCGCCAGCGGCAGCACCAGCAGCGGCAGCAGCACGCCGCCGCGTCGCGCGCCCAGCACGATCGCCGCCGCCATGCCGCCCAGCAGCGACAGCACCGCGGTGCCGAGCCCGAGGCCTGCCAGCAGCACCGGCAGCACCGAAACGGGCAGGCCCAGCATCAGCCCGAGCGGGGCGGCGGCGAGCAGCAGCGGCAGGCCGGTGCACAGCCAGTGCGCGACCACCTTGGCCAGCGCCACCGCGGGTGCCGGCAGGCCGCACAGCATCAGCTGGTCGAGCGAGCCGTCCTCGAGCTCGGCGCCGAACAGCCGGTCCAGCGGCAGCAGGGCGGCGAGCAGGGCGCACACCCAGACGATGCCCGGCGCCATGCGGCGCAGCAGCTCCGGCGACGGCCCGAGCGCCAGCGGGAACAGGGCGCCCGCCAGCAGGAAGAACAGGGTGGCCGCCAGGGTGTCGGACGCGTGGCGCGCGGACAGGAGAAGGTCGCGCGCGAGCACGGCGCGGAAGCGGGCGACCGCGCCGGCCGGCCGGCTCATGCGCCGAGCCGGAGCACGGATGCATCCGGCAGCGGCAGGCCCACATGGGTGGTGGCGACCACCATCCCCCCGGACGCGCGATGCGCCGCCAGCGCCAGCGCCAGCCGGTCGAGGGCCGCGTCGTCCAGCCCGAGCGAGGGCTCGTCCAGCAGCCAGAGCGGGGCGCCGGCGAGGTGGACGCGCGCCAGCGCCGCCCGCCGCCGCTGCCCGGCCGACAGCAGCCGCGCCGGCAGCCGGTCCAGCGCTCCCAGGCCGAACAATTCGAGCGAGGCGGCGATGCTGCCCCCGCCGAGCACGGCAGCGAGCCGGAGGTTCTCGCGCACGGTCAGGCCGGGCTTGAGCGCGTCGGCGTGGCCGAGAAAGGCGATGCGGCCGGCATGCGCCGCTGGATCGGCGAGAACGTCGGTCCCGTTCCAGCACAGCCGGCCGGCATCGATCGGGCACAGCCCGGCCAGGGCGCGCAGCAGGGTCGACTTGCCGGTGCCGTTGGCGCCGACCAGCAGCAGCGCCTCGCTAGCGCCCAGCCGGAGGTCGAGGCCCGAGAGCACCAGACGGTCGCCGCGCAGCACCGCGAGCCCGGTCGCTTCCAGGAGCGGCAAGGCTGGGCCCGGCGCGGCGGAAAGGGTCATGAGCCGTCCGAAGGGGTGCGGTGCCGCGCCCGGCGCTTGTGTCGCCTGGGCGCGTCGGTATGTTCTTGATTGACTGGATTTTCAAGCCATCTGGCTGGTTAAGCCCTGGCGCCTCGACGCGCCGGGCACAGGACCGGCCGGGCTTGAACCCGGACATTCCCTCGGGAGGGCAGCATGAAGTCGGTTGGCCAGGATAGTCTCGGCGTTCGCCGCACGATCGACGTGGACGGCAAGACCTACCACTACTTTTCCATCCCCGAGGCGGCGAAACAGGTCGGCGACGTGAGCCGGCTGCCGATGAGCCTCAAGGTGCTGCTGGAGAACGTGCTGCGCTTCGAGGACGGCCGCACCTACCGGGTGTCCGACGCCCAGGCGCTGGCCGCCTGGGTCAACGAGGGCAGCAGCACCCGCGAGGTGCCGTTCAAGCCGGCGCGCATCCTGATGCAGGACTTCACCGGCGTGCCGGCGGTGGTCGACCTCGCCGCCATGCGCGACGGCATCGCCGCGCTCAACGGCGACCCGCAGAAGGTGAACCCGCTGGTGCCGGTGGACCTGGTGATCGACCATTCGGTGATGGTGGACGTGTCCGGGACACCCGACAGCCTGCAGCGCAACGTC
>CAXSHC010000277.1:0-4284 GCA_964236745.1 uncultured Acetobacteraceae bacterium | reverse complement strand
GTTCGGGCTGCCGCCGCGGCAACGGCGGCACGCGATCCTGTTCGGCATCATCGCCGCGACCCTGATCCGGGTGGCGCTGGCCACCGTGGCGTTGCAACTGCTGGCGATCGTCGGGCTGACCCTGGCCGGCGGCCTGCTGCTGCTGTGGGTGTGCTGGCGCATGGTGCGCGAGCTGCGCCACCGCCCGGCCGCCGCCGACGACCCGTCCCTGGGCGCCCTGCGCCGCGCGATCGGGCGCATCGTGCTGGCCGACCTGTCCATGAGCCTGGACAACGTTCTTGCCGTCGCCGGCGCCGCCGGGCAGCACCTGTGGGTGCTGGTCACCGGGCTGGTGGCGTCGATCGCGCTGATGGGGATCGCCGCGTCGCTGGTCGCCCGCCTGCTGGAACGCTACCGCTGGATCGCCTGGATCGGCATCCTGATCGTTGCGGCGGTGTCAATCGAACTGATCGTCAAGGGCACCCACCAGGTGGTGCGTCAGACCGGCATCGGCGCCGCACTCGGCTTCTGATGCCGCGCGCGGCGCCGCCTCACTCGCCGATCGCCGCCCCTCCCGGATGGCGCAGGTCGAGTCCGCCCCAGTCGCCCGGGCTGCGATGCGCCAGCGACGGCCCGCCCACCAGGATGCCCTCGGCCGAGCCCCAGTTCTCGTGCACCTTGATGGTGTAGCCCATCGTCGTCAGCGCCTGCGTCACCTCCGGCGACAGCGCGCCCGGTTCCGCTTCCACCGTCGCCGGCGTCCACTGCTCGTGGATGCGCGCCATGTTCACGGCCTGCGCGATGTCCATGCCGCCATCCACCACCGCCAGGATCGCTTCCAGGGTGATGGTCGGGATGCGCGAGCCGCCCGGGCTGCCGATCACCATCACCACCTTGTTGTCGCGCGACAGGATGGTGGGCGACATCGACGACAACGGCGTCTTGCCCGGCGCCACCGCGTTGGCTTGCGAGCCGACCAGGCCGTACATGTTGGGCGCGCCCGGCTTGGCCGAGAAGTCGTCCATCTCGTCGTTCATGACGATGCCGGTGTGGCCCGCCACCACCTTGGCCCCGAACCAGCCGTTCAGGGTGTAGGTCATCGACACCGCACGCCCGTCGCGGTCGATGATGGAGAAGTGCGTGGTTTCCGCCTTCTCGTGCGGCACCGGGTCCAGCGGGGACAGGTCGGCGGACGGCACCGCATGGTCGGTTGGCGTATGGCTCCGGACGATGGCGGCATAGGCGGGGTCGATCAGCTTCGCCACCGGGTCATGCACAAAGGCCGGGTCGCCCAGGTTCTGCCGGTCGGCATAGGCGCGGCGCATCGCTTCCACCTGACGCTGCACCCCGGCGGCGCTGCGCAGGCCCAGCTTGTGCAGGTCGTCGCCGTCCAGGATGTTCAGGATCTCGCACAGCGCGACGCCGCCGCCGCTGGGCGGCGGGGCCGTGTCCACGGTGAAGCCGCGGTAGTGGCAGGTCACCGGCGGCAGCACGCGGGTGCGGTAGCGGTCGAGGTCGTCGCGCGACAGCACGCCGCCGCCCTTCGTGCTGGCGGCGACGATCGCCGCCGCGACCGGGCCGCGGTAGAACCCGGCCGGGCCTTCCCTGGCTATGGCGGACAAAGTGTCCGCCAGCTCCGCCTGCACCAGGCGCTCGCCCACCCCATACGGGCTGCCATCGGCGTGCAGGAAGATGCGTGCCGAATCCGGATCCTTGGCGAAGCCGGCGATGGCGGTGTGCAGCAGCATTACGTCGCCGGGCTTCAGCACGTAGCCATCGCGCGCGAGCCGGATCGCCGGCGCCATCACCACGTCGCGCGACAGGTGGCCCCAGCGGCGCAGCGCCTCGTCCATGCCGGCGACGGTGCCGGGCACCGCCACCGCCTTCCAGCCGGTTTCGGACAGACCCGGAACCACGTTGCCGGCCGCATCCTGGAACATGGTGGGCGTGGCCGCGAGCGGTGCGTGCTCCCGGAAGTCGAGAAAGAACGCTCTTCCGTCCGGCTGCCTGAGGGTCAGGAAGCCGCCGCCGCCGATGTTGCCCGCGGCCGGATACACCACCGCCAGCGCATAGGCCACCGCCACCGCGGCATCCACCGCGTTGCCGCCCTGCCTGAGGATTTTCGCCCCAACCTCGGACGCCAGCGCGTGCGCCGTCACCACCATGCCGTGGGCGCCGTGCACCGGCACCGGCACCACGGCGGCCGGCGCGGACGGGCCGAACGCCAGCGGATCGGCACCTTCCCAGCCGCTGGGACGCGCCGGAGCCACCACGCCCTGGACCACGGGCGCCTGGACCATGGGTGAAGCGGGCGGCGTCGGGGGCTGCGGCTGGGCCAGCGCCGGCAGCACCGGACACGCCGCCAGCGCCGCCGACAACGCCGTACGGGCCAGAAGCTGAACGTTGTTCACATGAACGCCGTTCACGTGGCCGCCGGATAAGGTGGCTTGTCCAGCCCCGCCGGGGACAGGGTGAAGATCTCGCATCCGTCCTCCGTCACGCCCACCATGTGCTCGAACTGCGCCGACAGGCTGCGGTCGCGCGTCACCGCGGTCCAGCCGTCGTCGAGGATCTTCACCTCCGGGCGCCCGGCATTCACCATCGGCTCCACGGTGAAGAACATGCCGGGCCGGAGCACGGCACCCTCCTTGGGGCGGCCGTAGTGCAGGATGTTGGGCGAGTCGTGGAAGTTGCGGCCGATGCCGTGGCCGCAGAAGTCGCGCACCACCGACATGCGCTGCTGCTCGACAAAGCTTTGTATGGCGTGGCCGATGTCGCCCAGCGTGTTGCCGGGCCGGATCGCCGCCAGCCCGCGCATCAGCGACTCGTAGGTCACGTCAATCAGCATGGCCGAGCGCCGCGACACGGTTCCCACCGTGTACATGCGGCTGGTGTCGCCGTACCAGCCGTCCAGGATGGAGGTGACGTCGATGTTGAGCACGTCGCCCTCCTGCAGCCGTCGCTCGCCCGGGATGCCGTGGCAGACCACGTGGTTGAGCGAGATGCAGCAGGACTTCGGATAGCCGCGGTAGTTCAGCGTAGCCGGCACCGCGCCCTGCGACAGGGTGTGGTCGTGGATGATCCGGTCGAGCTCGCCCGTGGTGACACCGGCCCGCACGTGCGGCGCGATCATGTCCAGCGTTTCCGCCGCCAGGCGTCCGGCCGCGCGCATCCCGGCGAAGTCCGCTTCGGGATGGATGACGATCCGACGCCTGTCCGTGTCCCCGTCCATCACCGCCCCTTTTCCCTGCCGCCACTGCGCTGCGGCAGAACGGCCAACGCCGGAACCGGCATCGGGATCGACCTCAGGCGAACGCCGGGAAGATGCGCGGCCCGAGCGGTTGCTGCAAGGACGACCGCCTCGAAGCCGGGATCAGCCCCGCTGCCGGCGGCCCCGCGCGTGGCCGTGCTGGTGCGGCGACGACATCACGGCGGTGGCCAGGTGCATGCGCGCGCCGGTCAGGTGGACGTGCGGGCCATGGCCACGCCCATGGGCGCCGCTCCAGCTTCCCGCTTCCACCGGAACCGTCGTTCGCGCCGCCACCAGCCGCACCACCAGCCGGCCGCTGCGCATGCGCACCAAGTGGCGCCGGCGTGCCGGCACCGCCTGCTCCTCGCCCACCATGTCGGCGGCGAGCATCAACGCCGGGCGGCGGCCGCGCATCATCGGACGCGCCATCACCGGTACGCCTTCCTGCTGGAAGCCCTGGTCGAGCAGGCCGGCCATCACAGCCGAACGCTGCGGGTTGCTGCTGGCCCCAAGCACCACGCCGATCAGCCGCACGTTGCCGCGCACCGCAGACGTGACCAAGTTGTGGCCCCCGGCAACGGTGTAGCCGGTCTTGAGCCCGTCGGCGCCGGGATAGATCTGCAGCATCGGGTCGTGGTTCATGACCTCGCGGCCATGGAACATGAAGGCCGGCACCGAGAAGTAGTGATACTGCTCGGGGAAGTCCTGGATCAGGTGACGCGTCAGGGTGGCGAAGTCGCGCGCCGTGGACACCTGCTCGGCGTCCGGCAGGCCGGAAGCGTTGCGGAAGGTGGTGTTGCTCATGCCGAGCGAGCGCGCCTTCTGGGTCATCATCTGGGCGAACTGCTGCTCGTCGCCCTGGGCCAGCAGCTCGCCGAGCGCGCAGGCGGCGTCGTTGGCGGACTTGGTGACCAGCCCCAGCACCGCCTGTTCGACGGTCAGGTAGCTGCCCGGCACCAGATCGAGCTTGGACGGCTCCATCGAGGCGGCGTGGCTGGAAACCGGCACCGACTGGTCAAGCGAGATGTGGTTCTGGCGCAGCGCGTCGAACGCCA
>CAXSHC010000276.1:0-4322 GCA_964236745.1 uncultured Acetobacteraceae bacterium | reverse complement strand
TTCATCGCCGGTAAGCATTGCCACGCAGAGTCAGGCGACCCGACAGGAACCCAGCATGACGCCGATCACCGGCCCCGGCCGGTTTCACGCAGCCGGCACCAACCCGGACGCCACGCAGAAGCCGAAGGCGGGCGCCCAGGTCCTCGCGACGGCGAAGCAGGCGCTGGACCAGGCGCAGGGCCGTGTGGACGCGGACAAGCGTGCGCACACCCTAGGCTGCGTTGCCGTCGACCAGAAGGGCGTGGACAAGGCCTCGGCCGACCTCGCCCAGGCACAGACGGCGGCAAACGCGGCCAGCCAGGATGCTTCGGGCGGACCGGCATCGGGCCGGGTCCTGTCGATCACGGCCTGAACACCGGCCCTCATCCCTCGCCGGACAGCTCGCGCCTGCTCCGGTCGAGCTCCTCGCTGTAGCGCCTGAGGGCGTACTGCTCGGTCAGCTCGCCCAGCACCTCGCGCCGCTCGGGATCGTCCACCACCACCAGCGCGTCCGCTTCTCCGGTCTCGAACAGCGCCACCGCCTCGCGCACGCGCATCTGCGGCTGCAGCATCACGTCCCCGTAGTGCAGCAGGTCCTGCAGGCGCGACGCTTCCTGCTCGGAGCCGTGCAGCTCGGGCACCAGCACCAGCCCGGCATAGCGGCCGGCCCCGTCGACCACGATGATGCGGTGCGCGGAACCCAGCGGGAAGTCCCGCCGCACCGCGGACAGGCTGGTGTCGAGGCGTATGGTGCGCACCTCGCGGCGCATCATGCGGCCCACGGTGAGGTTGCGCATCCAGCCGACGTCGACGGCGCTGCGTATGCTCTCCCCGCGCAGGTGGAAGCGCCAGGTTGCGAAGGAATACCCGAAGATGCGCCGCACCGTCAGCGACGACACCACCGACGCCGCCAGCACGGCGCTGGTCAGCGGCAGGCTGCCGGTGGATTCGAGGGCCAGGAACACCATGGTCAGCGGCCCGCCGACGATCGCCACCGCCATGGCGCTCATGCCGATCAGCGCGCACACCACCGGCGACAGCGCGTGGGGCGTCACCAGCGACAGGAGGTCGCCGAACAGCGTGCCGGTCAGCACGCCCAGGAACAGCGACGCGAAGAACAGCCCGCCGCGGAAGCCGGAGCCGATCGACACTGCCGACGCCACCGCCTTGAGCACCAGCATCATGGCCACCGTCTGCAGCCCGTATTGCGAGTCGAGCCCGAGCCGCATCGCCATGTGCCCGGACGACATCACCGCCGGCGTGATCAGCGCCATGCAGCCCACGATCAGCCCGCCCACCGCCGGACGCAGCCAGACCGGCAGGCCCGAGCGGCGGAACACGCTTTCCGCCAGCGTCACCGCCCGCATGATGACGATGCCGACCAGCGCCGACACCACGCCGAGCGCCAGGATGGTCACGTAGTCGAGGCCGCCGATCCCGGGCGGGATCACCACCGCCAGCGTCGGCGCGGTTCCGCCAAGCAGGTGCGTGACCAGGATGGCGCAGATCGAGGCCAGCGTGACGGGGGCGAGGTTCACCAGCGAGTAGGTGCCGACCACCAGCTCGAAGGCATAGAAGGTGCCGGCGATCGGCGCGTCGAACGCGGCGCCGATCGCGCCCGCCGCCCCGCAGCCGACCAGCACGCGCATGTCCTGGCGTCGCACCCGGAACGCCCGTCCCAGCTTGGACGCGAGTGCCGAGCCGATCTGGGTGTAGCCGGCCTCCAGCCCGATGGACGCGCCGACGCCGTTCGACAGCACGGTCTGGATCACCACGATCATGCTGTCGCGGAACGACATGCGGCCGCCGAACAAGGCGTTGGCCTCGATCGGGTCGACCGGGCGCCCCGGCCGCACGCGCGCCGCCAGCAGGGTGAACAGCCCGAGCACGAGCCCGCCCACGGTGGGCACCAGCACCGCGCGCCACGGATCGAGGTGCAGCAGCCCGGACATGCGGCCGTTGCCGCTCAGCGCGAACAGCTGCCTGTGCATCAACAGGGTGACCTCGTTGATGGCGACCACGAGGAGGCCGGCCGCGACGCCCAGGCAGGACGCCAGTACCGCCAGCCAGACCTCGTCGCCGCGCACCAGGGCGCGAAGCGTGAGAGGGGCCTGCAGCACCCAGCCGCGCACCTGCTGCCCGCGCTGGGCGATCCCCTCCCGGAACGCCGCCGGCCGCATGGCCGGCCCGGGACGGGTCGTATCGGCCACCGCGTCGGACATGGCTACGGGCGGCAGGTCCGGCCGCTCACGACGCCGGCGGTAGGAAAGAGGCGGCAGCGAACCGGGCAAGAGAACAGCCTCGCGGCGCCACCGCTCATCGTGACGCGACCAAACGTGTTTTGAAGCCTGGCCGCGTCGGGCGCAACATCCATGGCAGCTCGGAACCATTTCCCGTCGCGGAAGATCGTGGCGGAGCGCGCATCTGCATCGGCGGCGCTTCCGGAGCGGGCGGCACGGGGATCGGCGCCGGCGGCTCGCCGATCGGCGGCTCGTCCGGATCGTCAAGCGGCGGCGGGGACGGCGGCTCCGGTTGGCCGCCGGACGCCATGGCAGCGAACCTGACACGCGCGAGGCCGCGCGCGACGAAAAACCCGGACGGCCGGAGCCGTCTTGGCAACATTCCACGCTTCATGCCGGAGATGCTCCTTCAGGATCGCGTCCGACCGGGACGCGTCCGCGTAACGATTGAAACGACCGGCGCGGCGACGACGCCGTTCCGGACGCAGCGTAGCTTGCACCCACCCTCGCATAAGAGAGATGAACAGGCCGTGAAGCTTCCCCAATCCATGCGATTTGTCGCCCACAACCCCGCCGGCGGCGATCCGGACACCCTGCGCGTGCAGTCCGGCCCGCTGCCGCAGCCGCGCCCGGGCGAGCTGCTGATCCGGGTGGAAGCGGCCGGCATCAACCGACCCGACGTGATGCAGCGCAAGGGACTGTATCCTCCGCCGCCGGATGCGAGTCCCGAGCTCGGCCTGGAAGTGGCGGGCGTGGTGGTCGCCATCGCTCCCGCCACGGGAGATGCGGAACCGGGCAAGCCCGCGCCGGCCGCACCGGCCACGTCGATCGCGCCCGGCGACCGCGTGTGCGCGCTGGTCAACGGCGGCGGCTATGCCGAATACTGCACGGCGCCGGTGGCCCAGTGTCTGCCCTGGCCGACAGGCTTCGATGCGGTCGCGGCGGCGGCGCTGCCGGAGAACTACTTCACCGTCTGGTCCAACCTGTTCCGCACCGGCCACCTGGCGGCAGGCGAAACGCTGCTGGTGCACGGCGGCACCAGCGGCATCGGCTCCACCGCAGTCCAGCTCGCCCGCTGCTTCGGCGCCCGCGTGCTGGCCACCGTCGGCTCGCAGGAAAAGGCCGACATCGCCCGCAGCCTCGGCGCCGACGAGGCGATCAACTACCGCACCGAGGACTTCGCCGAGCGGGTGCTGGCGCTGACCGGCGGGCGGGGCGTGGACATCGTGCTCGACATCATGGGCGCCCCCTACCTGGAGCCGAACCTGCGCTGCCTGGCCGATCTCGGCCGGCTGGTGCTGGTGTCGGTGCAGGGGGGCCCGGTGGCGGACAAGCTGGACCTGCGCCGCATCATGACCGGCCGGCTGTCGATTACCGGCACCACGATGCGGCCCCGCTCCGCCGCCTTCAAGGGCGAGATCGCCGAGGCGCTGCTGCAGAACGTGTGGCCCCTGCTCGAATCGGGTGCCGTACGGCCGTTGATCCACGCGGTGCTGCCGTTCGAGCAGGCGGCGGATGCGCACCGGCTGATGGAAAGCGGCAGCCATGCCGGCAAGATCGTGCTGGCGCTGGACAGGGATGGCCCGGCTTGAAGCTCAACGTCGTATCGCGCGGGCCGGACACCGACGCGGCGTCGTCGCGCAACGCCCCGCCGATCGTGCTGATCCACGGCCTGTTCGGGCGGGCCCGCAACCTCGGCTACTTCCAGCGCCGCCTGGCCGCCACGCGGCGCACGCTGGCGATCGACCTGCGCAACCACGGCGACAGCCCGCACGGCCAGATGGACTACACCAGCATGTCGTTCGACCTGCTGGAAACGCTGGCCGAGCACGACGCGCTGCCGGCGACGCTGGTCGGGCACTCGATGGGCGGCAAGGCGGCGATGACGCTGGCGCTGACCCGGCCCGAGGCGGTGGCCAGCCTGCTTGTCGCCGACATCCCGCCCGCCACCACCGGCCACGGCAGCTTCGCGGTCGGCGAGCGCATGCTCAAGCTGTCCTTTCCGCCCTACCTCAACCGCGCCGGCGCCGACGCGCTGCTGTCGGAGATCGAGCCCAGCTCCGACATACGCAACCTGATGCTGCAGAACCTGCGGCTGGGCCA
>CAXSHC010000275.1:0-4347 GCA_964236745.1 uncultured Acetobacteraceae bacterium | reverse complement strand
CGCCGACAGAATGCTCATCAACCACCCTCCGTTCCGATGCGTCGGAACCGAACACGGGGAGCCGGCTATGGCTGCCCCGGACGCGCGTCACGTTCGAATGAGCGTGCGCCTCAGCGCGCCTTGTTGAAGCCTGCGAACACCATCCGGTCCTTGTTGTCGCGCATCAGGGTGGTGAAGCTCGGGATGCTCTCGAAGCCGAGCCCCTGCGGCAGGCCGTCCGGATCGGCGACGACGGCGCTGTAGGCCGCACCGGCCACCTTCTCCCACTTGCCGGCCGGCTTCTTGACCTCGACGTTGACCACCGTGGCCTTGAGCGCCATGCGCACGATCGCCTCCTTCGGGTTGGAAGGCTTGGTCAGGCTGGGCATCCCCGCCATCATCTGCCAGCCGTTCGCCAGCGCCCAGTCGATCAGTTCCTGTTGCGTCATGCGACGATCCCCGCCTGCCTGCGTTGCAGCTACGGGCAAAGCCTGCGTCGCCGCAAGGCCGGCGCCCTTCCCCACACCGATCCGGACGAACCGCATGACCTATCAGCCCGCTCCCGACCGCTACGAGTCCGCTTCCTTCCGACGCTGCGGCCGATCCGGCCTCATGCTGCCGCCGATCTCGCTGGGTCTTTGGCACAATTTCGGCGGCGTCGACGTGTTCGAAACCGGGCGCGCGGTGATCCGGCGCGCGTTCGACCGCGGCGTCACCCATTTCGACTTGGCCAACAACTATGGCCCTCCCTTTGGTTCGGCCGAAGAGAATTTCGGCCTGATCTTGGCAAAGGATTTCGCCCACCACCGCGACGAGATGGTGATCTCGTCCAAGGCCGGCTGGGACATGTGGCCGGGCCCCTATGGCAAGGGCGGCTCACGCAAGTACCTCATCGCGTCCGCCGACCAGAGCCTGCGACGCATGGGCCTCGACTACGTCGACATCTTCTATTCTCACCGTCCCACCCTGGATGTTCCGCTGGAGGAGACCATGGGTGCGCTGGTGCAGCTGGTGCGTCAGGGCAAGGCGCTTTATGTCGGCATCTCCTCCTATGGGCCGGAGCGGACCCGGCAGGCCGCCGAGATCCTTCGCGCCGAAGGAGTTCCGCTCCTGATCCACCAGCCATCCTACTCGATGCTGAACCGCTGGATCGAAACCGGCCTGCTGGACACCCTGGACGTGGCCGGCACCGGCTGCATCGCCTTTTCGCCGCTTGCTCAGGGCATGCTCACGACGAAGTACCTCCAGGGCGTGCCGGACGACGCCCGGGCAGCGAAGGGAAGGTCGTTCAGCCAGACGCTGCTGTCGGAGGACAACCTGTCGCGCGTGCGCGGCTTGAACGAGATCGCGCAGGCACGCGGGCAGAGCCTGGCGCAGATGGCGATCGCCTGGGTGTTGCGCGACCCAAGGGTGACCTCGGCGCTGATCGGCGCCCGCAACGTTGCCCAGATCGATGATTCTCTCGACGCCCTCGGCAACCTCCAGCTTTCTGCCGATGAGCTGGCGGCGATCGATCGTCACGCCACCGAAGGCGGCATCGACCTGTGGCGCGGCGTATCGGAAGAGGTGCCTGCCTGAACAAGCCATGGCGCGGGCCGGTGATGTGGTCGAAACACCACCGGTCCGCACCGATGCCGAGGCCCGGTCTCGACCATGTCCGGCCGGCTTCACACCAGGCGCCACTCGATCCTGTCCGTGCCGTATCCACCGCCGCCTCGGTAGCATGTCCGCGTTTCATCGACGCAGCCCTTCCAGGACAGCATCCGCCAACGCTGGTTGTGGCCCTGCGCACCGCATCGCGGCATCACGATCGGAAGGCTTATTGATCACGGCGTCATTCCGGTTGAGGCCACACGGGACAAGAGCATGCCGCTGCCGAACCTGCTCGACCCGCCAGTGATCCGTTGACGCTGTTAGGTCGTGGACGGAGCCTACGCGCCCGCCATACAGCGGTTCAGGCTCCCAGCAGCTCGACCGTGCGCGACATCACCCGCGCCTCGTCGTAGCGTGCAAGTGCCCGCTCCCGTCCCGCGTCGCCAAGGCGGCGGCGCAACAGCGCATCCGCCGTCAGCCGGCGCAGCGCGGTGGCCAGCCCGTCCACCGTTCGCGGCGGCACCAGCAGGCCGGTCTCGCCGTCCACTACCTGCTCGCGAGGGCCGCGTATGTTTGTCGCCACCACCGGCAGGCCACACAGCATCGCCTCGATCACCGACATCGGCAGCCCCTCGAAGTGGCTCGGCAGGGCGAAGATGTCCGCGCCCGCGAGCAGGGCCGCGACGTCGGTGCGATAGCCGAGCCGGCGCAGCCGGTCACCCAGCGCGTCCGGCCGGGCGGCAGCCTCGAACGCGGCATCCAGCGTTTCCCCGTGATCGGAAGGCAGCCGGTCGCCCACCACCCACAGCTCGGCGTCCGGCACCTGCGCCATCGCCGCCAGCAGCTCCGGGTGTCCCTTGTGCCGCACCAGCCGCGACACGACGATCACGACCACACGCTCCTCGGGCGTCCCGAACGACGCCCGAACCCTCGCACGCGCCTGGCGGTCGGGACGAAAGTTCAACGGCGACCGGCCGTTGCCTATGCCGGTGGCACCCCGGTGGATCCGCAGGCGCCGCGCGTCGGCGGCTTCCTCATCCGACACGGTGAAGTACCTGTCGGTGACACGGCCGGCGACCCACTCCAGCAGCAGCGACACCACGCGTCGCGGCAGCGAGCCCGGCTGGTTGAACAGAAAGCCGTGGCAGGTGTAGGCGACCACCTTCACGCCACAAAGGCGCGCGGCCAGGCGCGCCAGCACGCCGCTGATCGGCATGTGCGCGTGCAGCAGGTCGGGCCGCTCGCGCCGGATCAGCCGCACCAGCGAGCGGAACGCCCGCAGCTGCGCCAGCGGTGACAGGCTGCGTGCCATCGGCAGCGCTTCGACCCGGAACCCGTCCGCGCGCACGTCCTGCAGCAGCGGTCCGTCCGCGCACACCCCCACCACCTCGTGGCCGCGCGCGCGCAAGGCCCGCATCAGCGGCAGCAGGAAGTGCCGCAACGAGAAGTCGACGTTGGTGACCTCGAGGATCTTCACCCGCCAGCGCCGCCCAGGATCAGGATTCGGCGCGGATCAGCGCCCAGCGTGTCGCCTTGGCGGGCGGCGGATCGGGCGACGGGTTGTCTGCGGGTGTCGCTTCCTCGGCCTCCGCTTCCATCGCCGCTGGCTGCGAGGACACGTTGATCACGATCTGCAGGCTGCGACGCGGCGTGTCGCCGCCGGCGTTTGGCGGATGATGAAGATGCTTTCCTCGACCGACAAGCGGCCGCTGTCGACCCGGAACCGCCACGCGCTGCCGGACGGCAGCGTCAGCAGCACCGCGCCGCCTTCCTCGCTCAAGCCAGACTCGTCGCCTTCGCGCACCGCCTTCACCGAAGGATGGAGGTGGAAGCGCAGCGCGAAGCGGTTGGGCCGGCCGACCAGGGAATCCTCGCCGCGCACGTCCTCGCCGCCATCGGCGATGTAGATGCGCCTGTGATGCACGGCGCCGAACTTCGGCATGTAGCCGTCATGGCTGAGGTCGAGCCAATGCGCGCCGTTGGCCTGACGGTGATCCAGGGTGACGTGGGCGGGACGGCGCGACACGGTGGCCGCACGAAACTCCGACGAGCTGGTGTCCTCGACCGACGCGGTGGAATGCGCCGCGGTGGCGCGCAGGGCGTCGCGCCATGCGGGCAGCATGCCGGTGCCGCAATTGGTGATCAGCCGCTCCCGCCCGGCCGACATCTCGAACGACAGGGTGCCGGCGTGGGCGGTGTTGTCGAAGCCGGGCGGCGCCGGCGGCCCCGCGTCGACCAGCAGAAGGTTGCGTCCCGACAGGATGCGCACGAACCCGCCATCCGGCATGCCGCCGGCGATCACCCGGCCGCGCGTCGCCTGGCTCAGCACCAGGTCGACCAGCACCGGGTTCTCCTCGTGACTGCCGTTGAACAACGCAAGCCCGCCGTCGCCGTGCCGCAGCGCGCGCAGCACCGGGCTCATCCGGTCGAGCGCTGCCGACAGCGCCAGCGGCGGCCCGATCTGCCCTGCCTGCATCAACGCCCTGATCTCGGCCAGCTCGCGCAGGGCATGGAATTGGGCGCCCGGACTACGCTCGGCGTGGCTGCCGTCCGCCAGGATCTGCCGACCGATCTCCGGCCCGATATGGCGCATCGCCCGGGTCAGGAAGCCGGACTGTTCCGGCATGGCCACCGCCGCGGCCAGCAGCCCCTTGAGGCAGGTCAGGGCGCGGTGGTCGTGCTGCGCGGTCGGGATGGCGGCGGAGAGCGTTCGCGCTTCCGCCATCAGGCGCACCATCAGCCGCTGTCGGAACGCATCGTCGGCGGTGGCGGCGA
>CAXSHC010000274.1:0-4348 GCA_964236745.1 uncultured Acetobacteraceae bacterium | reverse complement strand
CTCGCCGGCATCGTCCGCGGCATCGTGTCGCTCAACGACTTCCGCCCGCATCCGCAGCACAAGCCCCGCCCGGCCTACACCTTCACCAGTGGCGGCTCGACCTATCAGGCCGTGGTGCCCGCCGACCTCGCCACCATCTACAACCTCAATCCCTTGTTCAAAGCCGGCACCTCCGGCCAGGGCCAGACCATCGTGGTGATCGAGGACACCGACGTCTACAAGGCCGCCGACTGGACCACCTTCCGCTCGACCCTCGGCCTGTCCGGCTACACCGCCGGCTCCTTCACGCAGGTGCATCCCGCCAGCAGCGGCAAGAGCTGCTCCGACCCGGGCGTGGTGGCGGGCAGCGAAAGCGAGGCCACGCTGGACGCCGAATGGGCCAGCGCCGCCGCCCCAAGCGCTGCCATCGAACTCGCCTCCTGCCGCGACACCAGCACCACCTTTGGCGGCCTGATCGCGCTGCAGAACCTTCTGAACAACGGCAGCCCGCCCGCGATCGTCAGCATCAGCTACGGCGAGTGCGAGGCCCTGAACGGCGCCACCGCCAACGCCGCCTACAGCGCCACCTACCAGCAGGCGGTGACGATGGGCGTGTCGGTGTTCGTGTCCGCCGGCGACGAGGGCGCCGCCAGCTGCGACGCGGACCAGGCCTCGGCCACCCACGGCATCGCCGTCAGCGGCTTCGCCTCCACCCCCTACGACGTCGCCGTCGGCGGCACCGATTTCGGCGACACCTACGCCAACACCACCGCCACCTACTGGAACGCTGCCAACACCGCTACCTACGGTTCCGCCCGCAGCTACGTCCCCGAGATCCCCTGGAACGATTCCTGCGCCAGCGCCCTGCTTGCGACCGCCGCCGGCTATGCCACCCCCTATGGTTCCGCCGGCTTCTGCAACAGCACGATGGGCAAGGAATACTACCTGACCACCGCCAGCGGCTCCGGCGGCCCAAGCGGCTGCGCCACCGGCACCCCGTCCCGTTCCGGCGTGGTCGGCGGCACCTGCAAGGGCAACGCCAAGCCTGCCTGGCAGGCCCTGGTCGGCAACCCCAGGGACGGCGTGCGCGACCTGCCCGACGTGTCCTTGTTCGCCGCCAACGGCGCTTGGGGCCATTACTACGTGTTCTGCGACTCCGACACCGCCGACGGCGGCGCCGCCTGCACCGGTGCGCCCAGCGGCTGGTCCGGCGCCGGCGGCACCTCGTTCGCCTCGCCGATCCTGGCCGGCATCCAGGCCCTGGTGAACCAGCGGCAGGGTGCGCGCCAGGGCAACCCCAACCCGGTCTACTACGCCATCGCCGCCACCGAGTACGGCAGCGCCGGCAACCCGTCCTGCAACTCCACCTCCGCCACCGCCACCGCCACCGGCTGCACCTTCTACGACGTCACGCAGGGCGACATGGACGTGAACTGCACCGGCACCACCGACTGCTACCTGCCCAGCGGCAGGAACGGCGTGCTGTCCACCAGCAGCGGGAGCTATTCCAGGGCCTACGGCACCACCGCCGGCTGGGATTTTGCCACCGGCATCGGCTCGGTCAACGCCAACAACCTGGTCAACGGCTGGGCTGCCGCGGCGAAGTCGGTCGCCGCGACCATCCCCGGCTAGCCGTCCGTCAGCCCGGGTGCCGAGGATCGTCCTCGAAACGTTCAATAGCGGTGCCTGGCACGCGATGGTGGCCCTCCGCCACCGTGTGCTTCGCGCCCCGCTCGGCCTCCGCTTCACCGAAGCCGACCTGGCCGCCGAAGCCGGCCAGCTCCATCTGGCCCTCTACCTTGATGACACCCTTGCCGGCACGGTGCTCCTGCTCCCGCCCGACGCGGACGGCAGCGCCAAGCTGCGCCAGATGGCCATCGACCCCGCCCATGCCGGTCGCGGCCTCGGCACCCTCCTGCTGCGCCACGCCGAGGCCGAGCTCCTCCGCCTCGGCGCCACCGAGGCCCGCCTGTCCGCCCGCGCCACCGCAATCGGCTTCTACGCCCGCTGCGGCTACATCCCCGAAGGCCCCACATACATCGAGGTCACCCTGCCGCACCGCCTGATGCGCCACCGTCTCGATCCCGCGCCGGATCATGCGCAAGGCGGCGCTCACCGCGCCTGATGCACGTCCCAGTTCTTCAGCGCATCCGTATATTCCTGAGACGCCTTCAACCGTTTCATGTAGCTGATGCTCCGCCGGCTGGAGAAGGGAAGCGTTTCGTCGCTCAGGGAGCCGCGCCCGCCACAATAGATCTGGCAGCTCCCGCCGCCATCGTCGATCAGGAGGTCCCTGCCGCGTCGCGACACAGACAACACGCAGGGCGGCTCGCCGGGCAACATGCTGCCATGGTCGTCATAAACGATCCGCTCGCCCTCCGCCCGGCCGATGCCGCTGATCAGGCACATGTGGCCGTTGAAGAAGTCCAGCTCCAGGCGGACATATGCCGCATCCGGGCCGACCGGCACGATCTCCACGACGTCGTCGCTCCAGTACTTCTCCCCCAGCACGTCGCCGTTCCTGAAGTGGCTGCCATAGCGGCCAGCCAGCGCATCCACCGTCTGGTCGGCACGCGCGGCCGGCGACCCCGCGATCCCGGCCAGCCAGAAGACGAGCAGCAATACCGTCCTGTTCATGCCGTGATGCGCCAATGACCACCCTGTGCGGGACCGTAACCTACGGCAGCATCGGCAAAGGTTGAACCTTTTCGCGGTCCGTCCGCTTCCTGCGCCGCCTGCCTCAATCGTGCCACAGCTCCGTCCGTACAAGGTGCTGCCTCGGGCGGAAACCAGCCGGAAGCGGCAAAGGCGACCCGGGGCGCCACACGCCGAGGCGCCGCTGGATGTTCGGCATCGGCGCCGCACCCGCGAGCGCCGCGCCCGCAACCGCCGCTCCGACGAGCGCCACACCACGCCCAGCCGCATCAGCTTCTCCGCACCGGCTGGCCGCGGTGCGGACGCTTCGGCGTATCGGTCATGCATCCCGCACCCCCGCAACAGCCCTTGCCTTCCGTCGTTGAAGCGGCACCACCGCCACGCCGACCATCCCCGTTTCAGGAACCCGCCCGATGACCGAGCCGACCATCCCGGACGACGCGATGCACTTCTACGAGCCGTCTTCCGGCCACGGCCTGCGCCACGACCCCTTCAACGCCATCGTCGGCCCGCGCCCGATCGGCTGGATCGCCAGCCGCAACTCCGCCGGTTCCCTCAACCTCGCGCCCTACAGCTTCTTCAACGCCCTCAACTACACCCCGCCCATCATCGGCTTCTCCTCCACCGGCTGGAAGCACAGCGTCGCCAACATCGCCGCAACCGGCGAGTTCGTGTGGAACCTCGCCACCCGCCCCCTCGCCGAGCCAATGAACGCGAGCAGCGCCACCACCGGTCCGGAGATCGACGAGTTCGCCCTGGCCGGCCTCACCCCCATTCCCAGCCGCCTCGTCGGCGTGCCGCGCGTCGGCGAAAGCCCGGTTTCCTTTGAATGCCGGCTGCTGCAGCAGGTCCAGCTCCACGACCTCGACGGCACGGCGCTCCAGACCTGGCTCACCCTGGGGCAGGTGGTCGCGGTCCACATCGACCGCCGCCTGATCCGGGATGGCGTCTACGACACCGCCGCCGCCCGCCCGATCCTGCGCGGGGGAGGGCCCACGGCCTATGTCGAGGTGGAGCCGGGAGCGTTCTTCCATATGACGCGGCCGGATAACGGCTCCCTGCCGCCGCGGTGAAGGCCAGGGTTTCTGCCCTGGACCCGCTCAAGGCTTGCCTTGAGAATCCGGTTGGCGCTTCGTCCGCGTGATCGTCCCACCTGCCAGCGCATCCCGCACCAGCGCCAGCAGCGCCGGGTCGCGGTAGTTCTCCACCGTCATGTCCGCCCCCGCCGCCCGCAGCGCGTCGCCGTCCATGGTGGTCCGGATCGCCACCGTGTAGATCCCGGCCGCGGACGCCGCAGTCACCCCGGACACCGAATCCTCGAACGCGATCGTTTGCTCCGCCGGGCAGCCGATCCGCTCCAGCCCGGTCAGGTACGGCAGCGGGTCCGGCTTGCTTCGCGCGATCTCCTCGCCCACCACCACCGTCGGCAGCAGGCGCTGCAACCCCAGCACCGCCAGCATGTGCTCGGCATTGAGGCGCGGCGCGTTGGTCACCACCCCCACCCTTGCCCCCTGGCCCTCCGCCTCCTCGATCAGCGCCGTCAGGCCGTCCAGCGGCTCGAGGTGCCCGGACTGCTCCCGGAACAGCACCTCCTTGCGGTCCGCCAGCTCGACGTGCCGGCTGCGGTCCAGGTCCGGGAACAGCCACTGCATGATCAGCGCGTTGGCACCCCCCAGCACCGAGTGCTTGTACTGCTCGTGCGTCAGCGACCGCC
>CAXSHC010000273.1:1697-4367 GCA_964236745.1 uncultured Acetobacteraceae bacterium | reverse complement strand
GGGAGCTGGGGCCGGAGATGTCGGCGTCCGAGCCGGCGCCGGCTGCCGCCGCGCAGTAAACTCCGGCAGCACCATCGCGGCGGCAGGAGCCTCCGCGACGGTGCCTACCCGACCTGGACCCCGAGCTGGACCAACAACGCGGCGCCCCGTCCCCGGATGGATGGGCGCCGCCATGGCTGATGGAGCGAACGAGATGGCGGAAGTCACGGCTGCCCTGGTGAAGGACCTGCGCGAGAAGACCGGCGCGGGCATGATGGACTGCAAGAAGGCCCTGGGCGAGACCGGCGGCGACGTCGAGCAAGCAATCGACTGGCTGCGCAAGAAAGGCCTCGCCGCGGCGGCGAAGAAGTCTGGCCGTGTGGCCGCCGAGGGTCTGGTGGCGGTGGCCTCCGCGCCGCGCGTCGCCGCCATGGTCGAAGTCAACGCCGAAACCGACTTCGTCGCCCGCAACGAAAGCTTCCAGAACTTCTGCGAGACCGTCGCCCGCATCGCTCTCACCGTCGGCGAGGACATCGAGGCGATCAAGGCGGCCGACTTTCCAGGCGCCGACAAGACCGTTGCCGAGCAGCTCACCCACCTGATCGCCACCATCGGCGAGAACATGAGCCTGCGGCGTGCCCGCGTGCTGCGCGTGCCATCCGGCGTGGTCGCCACCTACGTGCATTCCGCGCTGCGCCCCGGCATCGGCAAGATCGGCGTGCTGGCCGCGATCGAGGCACCTTCGGAAAGCGACGCGCTGGAGCTACTCGGCCGACAGGTCGGCATGCACGTCGCCGCCACCCGCCCGGCGGCCTTGGACGTCGATGCGGTCGACCCGGCGGCGCTGGAGCGCGAGCGCGCGGTGCTGGTCGAGCAGGCGCGCGCGTCCGGCAAGCCCGAAGCCATCATCGAGAAGATGGTCGATGGCCGGGTGCGCAAGTATTACGAGGAAGTGGTGCTGCTGGAGCAGGTCTGGGTGCACGACGGCGAAAGCCGGGTGAAGGCCGTGGTCACCAAGGCCGGTGGCAAGCTGGTCGGCTTCGACCGCTACCAGCTCGGCGAAGGTATTGAGAAGGAAACCACGGATTTCGCCGCCGAGGTCGCCGCGGTGTCCGGCGTCGGCCGCCCCGCCGCCTGACGCGGCGAACCGGCGCTCCCGATGGAATGGGAGGCGCCGGCGATCGTGCTGTCCGCGTCGGCCTACGGGGAGGGCGGCGCGGTCGCCCATGTGCTGACCGGGCAACACGGCGCCTATCGCGGGTTGGTGCGTGGCGGCAGCGCACGCGGCAACGTCGCCACTTGGCAGGCCGGCAACTTGGTCACCGCGCACTGGTCCGCCCGCCTGCCCGAGCAGCTCGGCACGCTGAAGGCCGAGCTGGTGCATCCGTCCGCTGCCCGGCTGATGCAGTTCGCCCTGCCGCTTGCCATGCTGAGTGCTGCCTGCGCTGTGGCCGATGGCGCCCTGCCGGAACGCGAGCCGCATCCGCAGGTCTTCGACGGGCTGACCCGGCTGCTGACCCTGCTCAGCCTCGACCCGGCGCAGGGCGCCGCCACCGGACCGGCGACGCTGCTGCGCTGGGAAGCGGCGCTGCTGACCGACCTCGGCTACGGGCTCGACCTGTCCTCCTGTGCCGTCACCGGCAGCACGGACGGTCTCACCCTGGTATCGCCGCGCACCGGACGTGCGGTGTCGACCGATGCCGCCGGAGCCTGGCACGACCGCCTGCTGCGCCTGCCGCCGTTATTCCGTAATTCCGACGATGGGACCCCGGAGGACTGGCACGATGGTCTGCGCCTGACCGGTCATTTCCTTGCCCGCGACGTGTTCGGACAACGCCACCGTCCGGTGCCCGCGGCGCGCGACCGTTTGGCGGACGCCGTCGCCGCGCTGGCGCACCCGCCGCAGGCGGACAGCCGGTTCCGAGGTGCGTTTCCTGGACCGGAATGATGTGATCAATGAACCCGAAACAGGAACGACACGATGCTGGATGTGGCGAGCTATCAGAAAAACATCATCGCCGCACGCGTGAGCCTCACCAAGGGGCCCCTGGGCGTCGTCTTCAAGGACGGACTTGCCACCAAGCCGATCCCGACCACGTTCGGGCCGAAAGACGGGCGGACGGTTTTGCCAAATTCGTAGTGCTGGACGACGACGCCCTGCTCCAGGTCCTATTCAAGCTCAAGAACCTTTACGTGTGCGGATGGTTCAACCGTCACGGCCGTTGCTTTATCGCCAAGTACTGCGAGTACTCGATGAGCGCCGACGTGAAGCTGCCCTACAGCTTCGATTACCCAAGGATTGGCTACAACCAGAACCAGTCTGCTGGAAAGGCGACCGTCACACTGGCAATGTTGAACGCTGCACTGGAGCTCCTGCACAACGCATCCACGCAGGCACGTCCCCACACCTTCAAGGATTCGATCGCCAAGGTGGCCATCGGCTTGTCCGAGGCGATGCGGTTTGCCGACGTGATGGTGGCGATCATCAAGTGCCAGGGGTCGAGCCGTCTCAACTGGGGCAACAGCCGGCCGGACATTCAGGTTCGCAGTCCCGCCTAGTTGTCGCCCGCCTGCTTATCCGCCTGCAGGCCTAGCCTTCAAGCGATCGCAGCGCTTTTCCGCCGGACGCGTGCAACTCCCGGTAGCGCTCCAGCCGCTGCAGCATTTTCTGGATGGGGCGGTCCTGGCTGA
>CAXSHC010000273.1:0-1687 GCA_964236745.1 uncultured Acetobacteraceae bacterium | reverse complement strand
CGTAGGCATCGGCCAGCACCGGATCCGGCATGATCTCCTCTTCCCGCTCCGGCGGGGTGCACACCTGCTCCGGCGCCTCGCCGGTGACCGCCATCCGGGCCAGTCTCGCCGCCCCGAATGCTCCGCCATGCTCCCCCGCCGCCAGCCGGCGCAGCGGGATGCCCAGCGCCGAGGCGATGATCGCGATCCAGATGCGTGACCGCGACCCGCCGCCGATCACGTCGGCACCCGTCACCACGGTGCCGGACGCCGCCAGCGCGTCCAGGCAGTCGCGCATGGAGAACGCCACCCCTTCCAGCACCGCCTGGGTCAGGCCGGCGCGGTCGGTATCGTAGGACAACCCGGCGAACGCCCCGCGCAAGGCGCCATCGTTGTGCGGGGTGCGCTCGCCGCCGAGATAGGGCAGGAACAGCGCTCCCGCCGGCCGGGTCGGCATCGCCACCTCGGCCAGCAGTGCCGCCTCGTCGCGCCCGGCGATCCCCGCCCACCACGCCAAGGAGGCCGCGGCAGACAGCGTCACCCCCATCTGGTGCCAGGTGGCCGGGATCGCATGGCAGAACGCATGCACCGCCGCCGCCGGATACGGCCGGAACCGGTCGGTGGTGGCGAACAGTACTCCTGATGTGCCGAGCGACACGAACGCGTCGCCAGCGCGGATCGCCGACAGTCCGACAGCGCCCGCCGCGTTGTCCCCGGCACCGCCCGCCACCACCGGCGCCCGCTGCATGCCCCAATCCCGCGCCAGTTCCGGCCGCAGCGTTCCTGCCGGCGCGCTGCCTTCCACCAGGCGCGGCATCGCCGAGCGGTCGAGTCCAGTCGCGGCCAACGCAGCATCCGACCAGTCGCGCGCGCCCACGTCGAGCCACAGCGTACCGGACGCGTCCGACATCTCCTCGATCAGCTCGCCGGTCAGCCGGTAGCGGATCCACGCTTTGGGCAGCAGCACGGTGCGCGTCGCCGCGAACAAGGCCGGCTCGTGCTCGCGCACCCACAGCAGTTTCGGTGCTGTGAACCCAGGCATGGCGATGTTGCCGGCCACTTGGCGTGATCCCGGGAACGCCCGTTCGAACGCCGCGCATTCCGCGGTCGCGCGCACGTCGTTCCATAGGATCGCCGGGCGCAGCACCGTGCCAGCGCCGTCCAGCAGAACCGCGCCGTGCATCTGCCCGGACAGACCGATGCCGGATACCGCCGCCAATGCCGCGCCGTGCTCGCGCCCGAGCGTCGCCACCGCATCGAGCGTCGCCTGCCACCAGGCCTCCGGGTCCTGCTCGCTGTGCCCTGGTGCCGGCCGCGACACCCCCAGCGTGACGGTGGCGCTGCCGACCGGACGCTGCTCACCATCGACCAGCAGCGCCTTGACGGCCGAGGTGCCGTAGTCGAGCCCCAGGAACATCAGGCGACCAGCTGGTGCCGGACCAGCCTGGGCAGCGCCAAGCCCTCGGCGTCGAACAGGTGGCAGGCAGCGCCGTCCGCCGACACGCGCACCTGGTGGTGCGCTTCCACCGCCGACGTCCCCTCGACCTGGACGATCAGGTCGTCGCGCCCTTCGGCACCCAGGTGCAGCAGGGTCAACCCGCCCAGCCGCTCCACCAGCCTCACCTCGCCGGCGATCGGCCCGTTCGGATCGATGCGCATGGCTTCCGGCCGTATGCCGATCCTGACCGGTGTGCCCGGCTGCATCGCG
>CAXSHC010000272.1:0-4380 GCA_964236745.1 uncultured Acetobacteraceae bacterium | reverse complement strand
GCTACTTCGTCGACGTCGGCGGCTTGTCCGGGGAGCGCGTGATCCGCAACGACTTCCCGCCCAGCCTCAAGCAGGGGATCCTGGGCAACGACCTCCGCCCGCGCGTCGGCACCGGCGTCGGCGTGTCGTGGAAAAGCCCGTTCGGCCTGATCAACGTCGACCTGGGCATTCCCGTGGTGAAGCAGCCTAGCGACAAGCAGCAGGTCTTCCGATTCGGCTTCGGCTCGCAATTCTGAGGTGATGATGTTCCGTTCCACCGGCACAATTCTGCTGGCGGGCGCCCTGCTGTTGCAGGCGCCGCTTCTGGTCCCGGCTGCGCACGCGCAGCAGAACGGCGGCTGGTTCGTACCCAAGAGCAGCCAGCCGGCCGAAGCGTCCGCTCCCGCCCGACGCAGGGCAGCGCCGCAGCAGCATCCGGCTCCCGAGGCGGTGCCGACGGCGATTCCGGCGCAGGACGAGCAGCAGCAGCCGGATCCGCAGGCGCAGGGTCCGCAGGTGCAGCCGGTGCTGCCGCTGCCGCCCATTCCATCCCTGACCGACCTGCCGAAGGGTTCCTCGCCGCCGCCTGCGGTGTTCGGCATCATCAGCGTGCCCGAGGTGATGCACGCCTCGTCGGCCGCGCAGCAGGTCGAGAAGGTGCTGGGCGCCAGGCGCGACAAGCTGAATGGCGATGCGCAGAAGGAGCAGGCGGGCTGGCGTGGAAGCCAGCAGCAGATCCAGGCCGCCGCCAAGGGCCTGACCCAGGAACAGGTGCAGACGCGGGTGCGCGCGCTCCAGGCCCGGGTGCAGGCGGCGCAGAAGGATTTCCGCAACCGCAACCGCATCATCCAGGAAGCGGCGCAGGTCGCCATCGGCCAGATCGAGCGCGAGCTGGTGCAGGTGATCAAGCAGGTGTCAGCCTCGCACGGCATGAACTTCGTGCTGCATCGCGAGCAGGTGGCGCTCAACATGCCGGAGTTCGACATCACGCCCCAGGTGGTGAACCAGCTCAACTCCACCCTGCCTTCGGTGTTCATCCCGGCCGATGGTGTCGACGCGGAGGTGCTGGCCAAGAGCGGCACCTATCCGACCACTGCCAACCCGGGCCCGCAGCCGGTGGTGGCCGCTTCGGCCCAGGCACCGCAGGCAGCCCCGCCGGCGGCACCAAAGGCCGCCACGCGGAAGTAGCGGAAACGGGCGGGAAGCCGAATGGTGCACGCGGAAGGTCGTCCCGGCGGGTCTGAGCCAGGGGCCGGACCAGGGGACAGGCGCTTCTTCGCCCGCACCGGTCCCCACCCGCTCGGCCGCTTGGCGGAGGAAGCGGCAGCCGAGTTGCGCGGCCCCGCCGACAGGGTGTTCTCGGGCGTGGCGCCGTTGCAGGCGGCCCGCTCGGACCAGGTCAGCTTTCTCGACAACCGGCGCTACCTGCCGCAGCTGGCCGACACCGGTGCCGGTGCCGTGATCGTGTCGCCCGCCTTTGCGGACCGGGTGCCGTCTTCCTGCGCCGCCCTTGTCACGACACAGCCCTACCTCGCCTGGGCCCGGATCGCAGCCTTGTTCCATCCGCGCGAGGCGGCGACGCCCGGCATCCACCGCAGCGCCGTGGTCGAGGCGGGTGCGGCGATCGACCCTGCCGCCGAGATCGGACCGTTCGTTCATGTCGGTGCCGGGGCGGAGATCGGCGCCGGCACCCGTGTCGGCACCGGCACGGTGATCGGTCCGGGCGTCGTGGTTGGCCCTGACTGCCGCATCGGCAGCCACGTCAGCCTGAGCCACGCGGTGCTGGGTGCCCGCGTGACGTTGTTTCCAGGTGTCCGCATCGGCCAGGAAGGCTTCGGCTTCGCGCTCGGGTCGGGCGGCTTCGTGTCCGTGCCGCAGCTTGGCCGGGTGGTGATCGGGGACGACGTGGAGATCGGTGCCAACGCCACCATCGATCGCGGCTCGGCGCAGGACACGGTGATCGGCGCAGGCTCCCGCCTCGACAACCTGGTGCAGATCGGGCACAACGTGCGCCTCGGTCGATGCTGCATCGTGGTGGCTCAGGCAGGGATTTCCGGGTCGACGGAGCTCGAGGATTTCGTCACCGTCGCGGCGCAGGCGGGGCTGATTGGCCACATCCGGATCGGCGCCAAGGCCCGGATTGGTGCGCAGTGCGGCGTGATGTCGGACGTGGACGCGGGTGCCGATGTGATCGGCAGCCCGGCGATGCCGTTCCGGGAGTTCTTCCGCAACGTGGCGGCACTTCGGCGTCTGGCCAAGCGGCCCGACACGGGGCGCGACGGCCAGGACGGCAGTCCGGTTGCGGTTGATCCGGAACCAGGGTGAGGGACAAGGGTTCGATCCTGATGGACGGGGCGACACAGAACGAGCCGGATGGGTCGGCGGCCGGGGTGGAGGATGCCGACATCGGCGCCCCTCCCATCGGAGTCGGCATAACTATCGACATCCAGAAGATCATGGCGGCGCTTCCGCATCGCTACCCGTTCCTGATGATCGACCGCATGGTGGACGTGGTGCCCGGCGTGTCGGGAGTCGGCATCAAGAACGTTTCGGTCAACGAGCCGTTCTTCCAGGGCCATTTCCCTAGCCGACCCGTGATGCCCGGTGTGCTGATCATCGAAGCGATGGCACAGGCGGCTGCCCTGGTGGTGCTCGAGCTCGGCGGCATCGAAAGCAAGCTGGTCTATTTCATGACCATCGAGAACGCCAAGTTCCGGCGCCCAGTGGTTCCGGGCGACCAGCTTCGCATCCACGTGGTCAAGGAGCGCGCGCGCGGCAACGTTTACAAGTTCCGCGGTGTGGCCCGTGTGGACGGCGTGTCGGTGGCGGAAGCCAGCTACGGCGCGATGATCATCGACGAGGCGGCAGCCCGACAAGCTCGGTAACATCTCGTGTCTTGGCCGCCAGATGGGCGGTCCTTAAGCCGTCCTGGATGGCGCCGCCCGTTTCCGGCCTGCGCCGCCGATGATGGAGTTGCATGATCCATGTCCGCTGACCTCGCCGGGCTGAAGCAGGCCGGGCGCACGCATCAGCCTGACCGCGATCCCGTCGTTCACCCGAGTGCCGTGGTATCGCCCGGTGCGACGGTCGGCGCCGGGGTGCGGATCGGGCCATGGTGCAGCGTCGGCCCGGAGGTGGTGCTGGGCGACGGCGTCGAGCTCGTGTCGCATGTGGTGGTCGACGGGCAGACCAGCATCGGCGACGGCGCCAGGCTGTTCCCGTTCTGCACCGTCGGCATGGCGCCGCAGGACCTGAAGTATCGTGGCGAGCCGACGCGCTGCGTGGTCGGGCCCCGCACCGTCATCCGCGAAGGCGCCACCGTGCACCGCGGCACGGCCGCCGGCGGCGGCCTCACCCGGATCGGCGCCGACTGCCTGATCATGGCCAACGCCCACGTCGCCCATGACTGCCGGCTCGGCGACCGTGTCATCATCGTCAACAACGTGGTCATGGGTGGCCACGTCGAGATCGCGGACGACGCCCGGATCATGGGCTCGGCGGCGCTGCACCAGTTCGTCCGCATCGGCCGCGCGGCCATGGTCGGCGGCGTGTGCGGGGTCGAGAGCGACGTGATCCCGTATGGCAGCGTGCTCGGCAACCGCGCCCGGCTGGTCGGACTGAACTGGGTCTGGCTGCGGCGCAGCGGCATCGCCGCACCCGGCATGCACCGCCTCCGTCGCGCGTTCCGGGAGCTTTACCCGCGCCACGTGTCGGGCCAACCGGCCTTTGCGCAGCGCCTTGCCTCGGTGCGTGCCGAACATGCCGACGACCCGCGCGTCGCCGAGATCCTGGCCTTCATCGACGCACCGAGCCGGCGCGGCCTGGTGCGCATCGCCACACGCGGGCTCGGGGTCGAGGAGAGCGACGGCGCTTGATCCCGCCGCTCGGCGCAACCGGCGGCCCGCTCGGCATCCTGGCCGGCGGCGGGCCGCTTCCCGGCGAGGTGGCGGCCAGCGCCGCACGGGCGGGCCGGACGGTGTTCATCGTCGCCTTCCAGGACTTTGCCGAGCCGGTGGTGGTCGGACCCTGGCCGCACGAGTTCCACCGCCTGGCCGCGGCCGGGCGCATCCTGTCGGCGTTGCGCGCCCGGGGCTGCACCGAGCTGGTGCTGATCGGCCCGGTTCGCCGGCCGTCGCTGCGCGACCTGCGCCCGGATGCGGAAGGCGCCCGCATCCTGGCCCGTATCGGACGCGCGCTGTTCGCCGGCGATGACGGGTTGCTTGCCGCCCTGGTGCGCGTGCTGGGCGAGGAAGGCTTCCATGTGCGCGGCGCGCACGAGTTCCTGCCGGGATCGCTTGGGGGGGCGGGCGCCCTTGGCCGCCACGTCCCGGACCCGGAAGCCTGGGCGGACATCAGGCGCGGAGTGGCAGTGGTGCAGGCGCTGGGCGGGCTCGATGTGGG
>CAXSHC010000271.1:0-4406 GCA_964236745.1 uncultured Acetobacteraceae bacterium | reverse complement strand
CCTAGGGTCACATCGGCTGTTCCTGTCCGGCGACGAAGCCGCCCGCCACTCGCGTCCGCAGGCTGCTGGCATGTGCGGGCCGGGCGGGACTGAGGCGTCTGTAGCGGAACAGAACTGGCGCCGGCACCGGGAGACCCTGCCCATCCCGTCCGGCCCAGCGGCTTTGCCGAATGCCGTGCCGACCATCGCAAGCCGAGCGTCGCCAGCTCGCCCGGCAGGCCACCCGGGTCGCCGGGGTGGCGCGTCGGCGCCATGTGCGGCGCCCCGGCGTGCGACGCCACCGTAACCCGGTGTCAGCCCGGCGAGGCGGTGCTGCGGGTGGTGGTGATCGCAGCGATGGTGGCGACGACGCCGCCGGTGCGAGCAGTGGCGCCAGTGCCGCTGGTCAGCTAGGGACGTCTGCGCAGTCCGGAAGGCCGCCATGCCCGATCACGTTGCCGCAGTTCTGCCAGAAGACGCGTCCGCCGGCCCCGACCAGGTCCTGCGCCGCCTGCTCGACCGGCAGCGCGCGGCGGCCGGAGCCGCCCCGGCGCCCGACGCGGCGCAGCGTCGCCGGTCGCTGCGCCGGCTGGACGCCCTGCTGCACGAGGACGGGGACCGTCTGCATGCGGCGGTGTCGGCCGATTTTGGCCATCGCGCGTATCCGGAAACGGTTCTGGCCGAGCTGGTGCCGCTTCGTGCCGCGATCCGCTTCGCGCTGCGCCAGCTCGGCCACTGGATGCGTCCGCGCCGGCGACGGGTCGGGTTGTCGTTCCAGCCGGGACAGGCCTGGGTGGTGCACCAGCCGCTCGGCTGCGTCGGCATCGTGTCGCCGTGGAACTACCCGCTGTTCCTGTCGATCGGGCCGCTGATCGACGCGCTCGCCGCCGGCAACCGGGTGATGCTGAAGCCGTCGGAGCTGACGCCGCGCTATTCCGCCCTGCTGGCCGAGCTGCTCGCGCAGCGTTTCGAGCCGGAACAGGTGTCGGTGGCGACCGGCGGCCCGGAGGTGGCGCGAGCGTTCTGCGCCCTGCCGTTCGACCACCTCCTGTTCACCGGCTCCACCGCGGTCGGCCGGGCGGTGATGCGGGCGGCGGCGGAAACCCTCACCCCGGTCACGCTGGAGCTGGGCGGCAAGAGCCCGGCGATCGTGGCGCCGGACGCCGATCCGGTACGCACCGCGCGCAGCCTGATGATCGGCAAGCTGTTCAACGCCGGCCAGACCTGCATCGCCCCCGACTATACCCTGGTGCCGCAGCACCGGCTGCCCGAGTTCGCCGACGCCCTGCTGGCCGAGGCGGCAAGGCTCTACCCTCGAGTCGCCGACAACCCGGACTACACCACCATCATCTCGGAACAACACCTCGACCGGCTGCACCGCCTGGTGGACGAGGCGGCGGAACGCGGAGCGGCGGTGCTGCGCGACCCGTCGCACCAAGCGGAAGCCGAGCAGGCAAGGCGCTCAGGTCGCCTGGTGCCAACCCTGCTGCTCGGGGCACCGAACGATTGCGAGGCGATGGCGGACGAAATCTTCGGTCCGGTGCTGCCGGTGCTGGGCTATCGGACGCTCGACAAGGCGATCGGCTTCGTCAACGCCCGGCCGCGGCCGCTCGCCCTCTACTGCTACACTGACGACCGCGATACCGAGCGGCACGTGCTGGGGCACACCCTGTCCGGCGGCGCCACCGTCAACGGCACCCTCCTGCACTGCGCCCAGCCAGACCTGCCGTTCGGCGGCGTGGGCCCGAGCGGCACCGGCGCCTATCACGGCGAGACCGGGTTCCTCCGCTTCTCGCACGCGCGCGGGATCTACCGTCCTGGCCGGATCAGCGGCTTCACCACCCTGGCGCCGCCGCACGGGCGCTTGTCAGACCGGCTTCTGCCGCTGATGCTCGGCCGCAGCACCTGGCGCCGATCGGCCACGGCCCCACCCGCACCGACAACCTGAGCCGCATCCCGCAACACCCCCAGCAGGAGCTGCGGAACGGGCGGCGGGACAAGGAGGCAGCATGCCCCCGGCTGGAACGCGCGGCCGGTTGTCAGGGGTGAACCTGAAGACCAAGCCCTGCTGGATGCTGCTTTCGGGCAGGTAGTCGGCCGTCGTGCCTTAGCGAGATGCGCCGGACGATCCCTGGTTGCCGTCAACCGGTTCGGCCCGTGTCGACCTTCAGGACCGGGCCGGGTCAAGACGCTTGGCTTCCGCCCGCACCCGTTTCTAGCCCTTGTCGACGGGGGCCTTGCGACGTCGGCCGGGGCGGGGCGGCTCGGGCTGCGCTTCCTCGACGGGGGCGCCGCGGCCGCCATCCTTTCGCCCAAGCCCGATCTGCCGGGCTAGCGCGGAGCGTCGCTCGGCATAGTTCGGTGCCACCATCGGGTAGTCCGGCGGCAGGCCCCAGCGTTCGCGGTAGGCTTCGGGCGTCATGTTATAGGCGCTCTGGAGATGACGCTTCAGCATCTTCAGCTTCTTGCCGTCTTCCAGGCACACGATGTAGTCGGGAAACACCGAGCGCTTCACCGGAACCGCCGGCTGCGGCTTTTCCGGCTCCGGCACCGCCTGGCCCGCATTGGCCAGGGCCTGATGCACCTGGCGGATCAATGCCGACAGGTTCTCCGACGCCACCACATTGTTGGACACGTGCGCGGAAACTATCTGCGCCGTGAGTGCCAGTATCGCCTGACCGTCTTCTTCCGCCATCACGTGTTCCAGCCGTTCATGTTGCCGGTCTTCTACAACAGGATGCGGAACACGGAAATGGTCATCACGAGCGCACGAGACGCTGGTTCGTGCGTCCTCGGTGTCATGGATGCCCGAATCCGGCGGTTCCGTCGCCGACCGCGGAAGCCGAGCCGGCCGGGCCGGTGCCGGCTGGGCCAACGGTGGTCGATGTCGGCTCGGACGCAGCCAACGGCGCACGGGCCAGTGAGCCGGCGCCGGCCGCCGGGGCCGGCTTGCCGAGGCCGGCGCAGGCCGTCAGCAACGGGCCCGCAAACACGAGGCCGAACACGGCAAGCGGGAAGCGCCTGGAACGGCGGGGCGGCATCGGCGACACGGTTGCTTCTCCTGGACGACGTTGGCCAACGGACAGAACCGGATCCGGTTCACGACCCGCCCCGCCGCCCGCAACCGAAAGGCGCTCAACCGTAGAGTGCCGCCAGGCCCAGCCTGAAGATCCCCAGGATGATCAGCACCAGCACCAGCGCGATCAAGCTGGCCACCACCTTGTCCTTGGTTGAAAGCCGCTCCTCCCGGCCGGGCGGCGGCTCAGCCATGGGAGAAGCCCGCGCGCCAGTACTCCAGCAGCATGCGGCAATTGGCGAGCGTGATCAGGGCCAGCACCAGGGCGACAAACACGAACACGATCCGGTCGCGCAGCATCAGCGGCCGTCCTGGCTTCTCGTGCCGACGCGGCGGGTCGCGTTCCGGCGGCGCGTGCAGGCTGTCGAACGGCATCTCGCCCCCGCCGGTCAGGTGCCCGGCTTGGAAAGCGGTGACAAGGTGGGCGCGATCGTGCAGGCCTGCCCGGCCGGAACCGGCAGGCTGCCGGTCTGGCCGTTGTTGACCGGATCGGGAAAGCTCAGCGTCGCCCCGTTGCCGCCGGGTGCGGACATCACCGTCACGGTTGCGGCACCCGCCAGGCTCAGGGTGCCGTTGCAGGTCACCGACAAGGTGGGCTTGCCCGGGTCGGAATGGCCGCATCCGGCCATGAGCAGCGGCGATGCGAGGATCCCGAGCCGAACGAGCCGCATGGGTGTTTCTCCGGGGTGGACCGGGCGTGCGCGACACCGGATCCGAGATGGATTGCCTAACGGAGCGCCCGGTTGCTGTCCAGCAGCGACCCTTCTACCACCTGCGATAGCCCTTGTTCCGGTTCCACATGATGAGGCCGCCGATCACCAGCACCGCCAACACCACCGTCCCGCCGAGGCCGAGATGGCTCAGCAGCCGGAAGATGACGCCATAAACCAGGCCGTGCACGATGGACGACACCACCATGTGGCCGATCCAGCCGCCACCGAACGCATGATGGGCGCCGTAGCCGGATGGATAGCCATAGGCGTGACGCCAGGCGGCCTGCAGCAGCGGATGCAAGCCGGGCTTGCCGATGCCGTAAAGGACATGCGTGTCGATGGGGCTTCTCCCGTTCCAGCGGCCTGTTGCGGATCGGTAACGGCCGCGGTTGATGCTGTCCAGGTTGCTGCTGTGTAGGTTGCTGTTGTCCGGGCGCCGCGGCAACCGCCGGCGCGTCCGGGTGGTCAGGTCGCGAGCACGTGCAGGAAGTTGCGCAGCCGCCCAAGGAACATGTCCGGACGCACCGGCTCGGTCTGCTCGTGCGCCACGTCGCGCCGCAGCGCGTCCTGACCGCGCCTGGCCAGGGCTTCCAGCGTGATCGCCATGTCCGGCTTCTGCTTGATCGCCGAGGCGATGT
>CAXSHC010000270.1:1971-4445 GCA_964236745.1 uncultured Acetobacteraceae bacterium | reverse complement strand
GGAGATCTCCTTCACCGCCTCCGACCGCCCCGGCGACAGCGTCCGCCTTGATGCAGGCGCGGTGCGAGAGCGCGTGGCACCTTTGGCGCAGAAGGGCGACCTGTCCCGCTTCATCCTGTAGCGGGTCCGGAGCCTGCCGGGTTAAGGAACCCGCGCGCAGGCGTGCAGCCAGCAGGGAAGGCGCAGGGACAGGCCGCGCGACCACCGATGGGCGTCGGGACCGACCACGCCGTCTGGCCAGTGTCCAAGTCCGCTGATCACCAGCGCGCCGGTGAACGGCCGGTCCAGAGCGATCAGCCGCCAGCCGTTCTGATCGGGAAATGCCCGGAAGTCGTGGATCGGCTGCATCGCGCCGCGGGCGTCATGCAGGGTGAAGCTGGCGAAATAGGCCTCGTCAAAGCCTGGCACCGGTCCGGGGACCTGGATCATCCAGGCCGGCTCCCCCGCCGTCGCCGGGCGCGGCAGGATACGCAGATCCGTCAGCGCCAGCACCGCGACCAGGGCGGCCAGCGCCGGACGGCGCGGCCCCCGGAGCAGCGCACGCAGCAGCAGAACGCCCAGGAGCACCACGCCTGGCAGCGCCCACTTGAAATAGTGGATGTTGTTGTAGCGCCAAAGCCCGGACGGGATCAGGTCGACGTAGCAAAAGAAGAGAAAGCAGTAGGCGACGATCATCGCCGTCATCAGCGCCAGCAGCCCGCGCGGCACGCCCCGGGCAATAAAGGGGATCGCCAGCATCCCGGCCAGCCCCGGCAGCACCCAGGGCAGCCTTTGCACGATACCGGCTCCATACGGGAACCAGGGGCGCGGCGTCGACAACAGCAGGTAGGTCTTCCAGCCGGCGCTGTCGAACGAGAAGCCCAGCACGCGGGAGTTGATCATATACTGGCTCTCGTGCGCGCCGTACACGCCGAGCCAAAGTGCCGCTTCGGACGCCATCACGACCACCGCGCCCAGCATCAGCGCCGCCAGCTCGCGCAGGCGCAGGGCCCGTTCACGCAGGCCCAGCAAGGCAGCACCCCCGGCCCACACCACGACCAGCACGCTGTCGGTCGGACGCACAAAGGGAATGGCGGCGACAAGCGCACCCATGATGCCGAAGCGACGCAGCCGGACGTGGGCGATAACCGCGGGCCTGATCAGCTGCAACGCCGTCAGCGCCAGCAGCCACCAGATCAGGGCGCTGGACAGGCTGGTGTTCCACGGCTCCGCCCACACGTTGCGGAGCGCTTCGCTGCCCGAGGTCGCCAGCAGGAACGACAGCGCTCCCCAGGTGGCGGACAAGCCGACGCATCGGGCGAACACCAGAAACGCGAGGTAGCTCAGCAGCAGGCAGCCGAGATCGGGCACCAGGAACGGGTGCAGGCGGGACAGCAGCGCGAACGGCGCGCCCAGCACCGCGTAGCCCGGCGGATACCAGTGGTGCCCTGGCAGAAGGTCGCCCGCCGCGAGCGAACGCGCCGACAGGATGTACTGCGACTGGTCCCACCAGCCCCACCAGCCGAGCGGGAAGCGCCCGGCATTGCCGGGCACGGCAGGGTTGGAAAAGTAGCTCGACAGGTAGATCGCGACGAGCAGCAGCCCGACGACACCAGGAAGCGAGCGGAGGCTGCGAAGGGCCCGGGCGGTCATTCTGGTCCAGGAACGAGGAGAAGGGTCGGCCTCAGCAGGGGCCGCCGATGGGCAGCCTTCGGAGCCATGAACGGGTGACGTAAAGGGTGATTGGATAGATGTCGACCGGCGGCAGCACCAGGCCGTGCGGCACCACGTTCACCGAAACGACCCCATCGTCGCAGGAGGTGTTCACCACCTGATTGGCCGCGACCGTGGTGAGGACGCGGGCGGCATGGCCGGTGGCGAGCAGGTCGAACACCGGCCACGTGGGCGGCGCGAACCACACCTGCTCCCGGTGTCCCATCTCCAGGGTCACCGCGCGCGGGCTGCCCGGCACGACCACGTGCAGCCGACCGTCCTGCAGCGACACCGCGGCCGCACCCGGCGGCAGCCGCGCGACCCGGCACAGGTCGATCGCGACCAGCAGGACCAGCAGCGCCGGCACGCTCCATGCCCGCCGGCGCACCGCGAGACACGCGAACAGGATGAACAGCCCCGCCGCCAGCGCCAGCCAATCCGCCAGCGCGCTGACCGGATGCAGGGCGGTTTCCACGGGCAGGAACAGGCCTGGATCCACGAAGCCGAGGCGCCAGTGCAGCGCGTCCCAGGTGAGGGAGTTCTGCCGGTTCTCGAGGAACAGGTTGGGTTGGGTGACGAACAGCGCGCTGTTCAGCAGGGTGGCCAGCAGAAGGATGGCGAAGCAGGCCCGGGCGGCCAAGCCGCGCGTTCGAGACAGCCAGAAGCACAGGCCCACCGCCAGCATCGGCAACGACAGGATCCAGAACCGTGCCGGCCAGCATTCCCCCGGGTTCGCGCCGACGCCGGACAGGGCCGCAGCCACGGCGAGCACCAGCGCCTGG
>CAXSHC010000270.1:595-1961 GCA_964236745.1 uncultured Acetobacteraceae bacterium | reverse complement strand
AACAACCCGTGGTGCACGTTGAACAGCTGCATCGCCAGCACGGGGAACCACGACCAGGGAACGGGTGGACGCGCGGTGTTCACCGGCCCGGCGACGGTGCCGTAGATGTGCAGGTTCGACAGCACGAACAGGATGGCGGTTGTGAGCGCCAGCAGCAGCAGCCCGCACGCGCGCCGCACCAGGCCGCGCACCCGCAGGCGCCACAACAAGGCGGCGAACAGGCAGGCCGCCACCACCGAGCCGCGCATGTGCATGAACGGGATCAGGATCAGGATGACGGCCGTGAGCAGGTCGCCGCCCAGGCTGCGCGCCGGGCGCTGCAACCGGTGCCAGCCCCAGCACACGGAGGCGAACAGGAAGCTTTCCATGTAGAACAGGTGCAGGTAGGGCAGCAGCGGCAGGCTGACGGCGGCAAGCGCGGTCGCCGCCAGCGCGGGCACCCAGCCACCGGCCCGGCTGCACAACCGCACAAGGGTGAACAACCCGGCCGTGCCGGCGGCCAGGCTGCACAGCCTCAGGCCGGGCAGGGAGAACAGCCCGGCGACCGGGGCCAGGATCGCCGGAAGATAAACGCTGTTCATCACCACGCGGCCCTCGCCGCCGACCGGCAGGGCGTGCGGCGTTCCCATCGCGATAGCCCGGATCAGCCGCTGCCATTCCGCCACCGGCATCACCAGTGCGCCGTGCCGGACGATCGACACCGCGTAGAGCAGGTAGCGCGGCTCGTCGCCGGTCAGAAAGGGCGTCGGCATCAACAGCATGACCGCCGCCAGCAGCAGCGTCAGCCCGCAGATGCCGATCAGGGCGCGACGGTCGGCACGATCCGGACGGGCGGGAGCGGTGCTGCGGTTCGACATCCGGCGCTGTAACAAGACGTCCGGGAAACCGAGTCAAGGCCGCGGGTCACGGACCTGGACGCCGGTGCGGTCCTGCCGGCGACGTGCGGGGCAGGGGATCTGGAAGACGGGCGCCACGCCACTCTCCGGCGCAACGCGGCTCCTGGCATGTCGCGGCCGGCACTATTACCGCCGGGAAGCAGATCTCGTCATGCGGGGTTCAAGACTGTGCCACCCGGCAACTGAACTATTCCACCGCCTCGGCAGCAGCAGCACGAGCGGCGCGCTGCACCGCCTTGGCCATGGACGCGATGCCGTTGCCGCGGTTGGTGGACAGCGCTTCCAGCAGCCCCAGCTCCTTCAGGAATACCGGGTCGGTGGCCAGGATCTCGCGTGCCGTCCTGCCGGAATAAACCCGCAGCAGGAGCGCCACCAGGCCGGACACGATGGCGGCGTCCGACGCGCCGGCGAAGCGCACCCGGTCGCCCGCCCCGGCTGATTCCAGCCACACCTGGCTCTGGCATCCCCGC
>CAXSHC010000270.1:0-585 GCA_964236745.1 uncultured Acetobacteraceae bacterium | reverse complement strand
CCGTCCGCCCACTGTTTCGGGAACGGCGGCAGCGTCCGGCACAGTTCGATGATGTACTGGTAGCGCTCCATCCAGTCGTCGAACACCGCGAGCGCGTCGCCGATGGCAGCGATCGCTTCCGCGGCGGTTGCTTCTTCCGGAACGACGAACGGGTCGGACGAGGCGGCGAGGGATGCTGGCATCCCACGCATGTGCGCAGTGCGGTTGGGACAGTCAAGCTGGGCTCGACCACGCCATTTTCTCGACCAGGGTTGAACAAACTGACATTTGGCAGCACATTAAGCGCCAGGAGGCACCATGCACGCGATCCAGGACAACCGGCCGACGGTGATCCCCATCCCGGCCACCAGCCTCAACCTGTCGGAGCCGGCGACGCGGTTGCGCCTGACGCCGTCGGCACTCGACGGCGTGATCCGTCTCGCCGAGCTGTGGCGGCTGAATGCGGAGGAAAGCTGCCTGCTTCTGGGCGACATGTCGGAGCGGTCCTGGTTCCGGCTGAAGAAGCAGGGGCACGCGGACCGGACCCTCAGGCTGTCGCAGGACATGCTGACCCGGATCAGCGTCATGGTCGGCGTCTTCAAGGGA
>CAXSHC010000269.1:782-4492 GCA_964236745.1 uncultured Acetobacteraceae bacterium | reverse complement strand
ATCACCGGCTTGTCCGCAGGCGCGCTGCATCCGGCCAGCACCAGCATGCCGGACAACAACAGCCGTGCCGCCGCCGTGGGACGAGAAGCGGTGGTCATGGCGGCGGACGCACGCCGGCGGCGAACGGCAGCCCGGCCCCGCCCAGCTGCAGCGGCCGGTTGCGCAGCAGATCGAGGATGGACGGGTGCGGCGGCAGGGTCCCGGGGGCGGGAGCGCCGCTGTGGGCGTTGTCATCGCGCGACGGCCGGAGCACGCGTGGACCCTCCGGACCAAGGACACGTACGCTGTCGGGGTCGATCGCCACCACGTGCCAGGCGCCGGCCTGCTGTCCCGCCGCCACCACCAGGCCGCGGTTGTCGCCGCTGCCGGCGAAGATCGCCTTGCGGCCGGCGGGCCCCACCACGATCCCGGCCAGGCGCGGCTGCTGTGGGCCAGAGGTCACGGTGGCGGCCGGACGGCGCGATTGGCTGAACAGCGGACGCGCCAGGACCGTCGCGGTCCAGCCCTGCACATGGGCAGGGTCCGGCAGCACGGCCTCGTGGATAGCGGACTCCGCACGCCCGGAGGCGGCAGAGGGGGATGGAAGGGGCAGGCGCATCTCCCTGATCACGGCCGAGTGATATTCAACTGCGAGCAGCCCGACAAGCAGGCATGCGCAGGCGGTGGCCAACAGAAGCAGCGGACGCGGCTGCAGCACCGGTCGGGCTTCGATCACGGCGCGGCTCCATCCGGTTCCTCGTTTGTTTGTCCGGCCGACGACCCGGCCTCGCCGCGTCGGAACGACAACACGGTCAGCGAGGCTTCCAGCGGCGCGTTCTGCGTCAGCTGGATGCGCGAGCCGTGCAGCTCGAAGTCGTCGATCAGCATGACCGGGCTCGCCCGCTCGATGGCGGCCACCAGCCGCACCATCACCTCGAACGGCGCGGTGACGGAGATGCGCACCGACACGCGGCGGTAGCCGCTTCCGGGCGCGCCAGCGGCTGCGCCGGCCAGGGTTTCGCTGCTGGACAGGCTGGCGCCGAGTGTGCTGGCCATCTGCTGCACCTGCCCCTGCAGTGCCGCCCCGGCGATGGCGTCGCTGCCGCCCTCGATCAGCACGCCGGGGCCGGCACGCACCGCCCCGGCCTGCACCGCGCGTCGCAGCGCCGGCAGCCGGGCCGCCAGCCCCTGCATGCGCACCGCCAGCGCCTGCCGTCCGGCCAGCGCGTCGGCGCGTCCGTCGAACCAGTCGCGAAGCGGGCTGCCGACCAGCTCCCAGCTCAGCAGGAGCACCAGCAACAGCAGGCCGGCGGCCAACAGCCGCCCCGGCCGCCCGGTCGGCAGCGACACCCGCCCGACGCGCACCGGCACGGCCTCCGAGACGGCCATCAGCGCGCCAGCCCGGTGCGGATGGAGAACAGGTCGGTGTTCTGGCCCTCGATCCGGGTGACGGGCGCGGAAAAGGCCGGCGCGGAAAAGGCCGGATCGGCGCTGATGGCCGGGATCAGCTTCGACGCCTGCGGCGACTGGCCGCTGACCGTCAGCTGGCCCTGGCGCAGGGTCAGGTCGGACAAAAAGGTGTCGTCGGGCAGCACGCGCGTTAGGGCGGCCAGCACCGCCAGGGTGTTGCCGAGGCGGTTGCGCTCCGCGACCACCAGCTCGGCGCCGGCGGTCGAGCCGGCGATGCGGCGCTGCAGCGCCTGCACCGTGGCCACGCGCGGCTGCAGGACGTCGATCTGCCGGTCGATCCGGGCGGCGGCCACGGATTGCAGCGCGAACGGCAGCACCATCGCCAGCAGCGCCAGAACCGCGCAGCCGACGCCGGCCGCCGCCAGAAGCCGCCTTGTGCGGGATGCCGAAGCGGACGGCGAACGGGCCAGCGGGATCAGGAGGCCGGGCGGGATCTCGATCGCGCGCGCCGGGCTGGAGGCAGCCTGCAACGCGCCCAGCAGCGGCAGCAACGGCTTTCGCAGCACCATCGACAGCCGGAGGTGCAGCCGCCCGGCTTCCCGGTCGCGCCGCAGCACCGACCAGGAGAAGAAGGTCTCGTCGGCGCTGAACGGGGTCAGCCGGTCCATCTCGTAGCCCAGCACCCGGTCGAGGCCGGCTTCGGCGGCGAGCGGCAGCACCACGTCTCGTCGCAGCGCCGCTTCGGGGGGCAGGCGCAGCAGTACCGGGCTGCGTGGCGAGTCTGCCGACTGCGCCGCCAGGGCGCTGGCCAGGGCATCCTCGTCTCCCGGCAGGTCGAACACGCCGAGCAGGGTTTCCTCCGTCCCGCGGCGACGCAGCAGGCGGCTTCCGGACGGCAACGGCTCGACCAGGAGCGCCCCGACCATGGACGGGTCGGGCCGCGCCAGCTGGGCCGGCAGGAGGTCGAGCATCTGGCTCGTCCACCAGAACAGGGCGTCGCGCATCATGGTGGGTGGAAGGTAGAGCACAAGCCGGCGACGCTTGAAATCGCCCCCCGCCTATCCGTTGGCCCCGCTTCCTATCCGTTGGCTTGGTCGCGGGCAGGCGCCTCGACAATGTCTGGCCAGCGACGCGGGTCCCCGTCGGGAAACACGATACGGATCCGGATCAGCGCCGGCGGCGCGACCTCGTTCCACTGCGCGTGCCAGACGTTGTCGCCCCAATAGTCGAGGTTGATGGCGTCCACGTCGTCGAGCAGGATCTCGCGGTGCGGCGTCGGCGCGGCATTCGCTGCCTTGACGTGGCGATGCGGCAGCCAGGCCAGCACGAGGTGGTGGTCATCGTCCACCGACAAGCGCAGGTCCGCCAGCGTGCCGGCTTCGCCCACGGTGTCGCCCGCGGTTCCGCCCACGGTTCCGCCCACGGGCAGCTTGCTTCGGAACACCAGCACGTGCCGGGCACCGACCACGGTGTCGCCGTCGGTGGCGGTGCCCGGATCGAGCTGCACGATCAGCCGCCGCAGGGTGCGGTCGACCGCTTCGAGGCGGCCGCCGACGTTGATCATGCGGTCCTGCCGGTCGAACGCGGCCAGGCCGAACTGCGTGCCGCGGGACAGGGTCACCAGCAGGATCCCCAGCACCACCAGGGCAACCACGATCTCCAGCAGGGTGAAGCCGCCATCCCGGGCCGGAAGGCTTGCACTTCGTTGCAAATCTCGGGCTCCGGTCGACGCGTCATGAACGTCGTTCACGGTCCTGACGCCGCCTGGGTGCCAAGCCGCTCGGTGCGAAGCACCACCGCGCGCGTCCCGTCGCCGGAGCCCGGGTCAGGCCAGGACTCCGTCACCTGCACCGCGTAGAGCACCAGCCGCGGCGCCTGCGGCCCGTTGCTCCCGGCGGCGGATTGTTGCGGCGCGATGCGCAGGCTCCAGTGATAAGCGCTGCCGTCCTCGCCTTCCTGGGTGGTCGGGCGCAAGGCGACGCCGTGGCCCACGGTGGCGAGGTGCGAGCGGGCTCTGGCCAGGGCTTCCTCCGTACGGTCGGACACCCGGGTGGAGCGCAGGCCCCCAACCGCGCCCTCGAACAACACGCCCAGCGCCAGGGCGGCGATCACAAACGCCACCAGTACCTCGAGTAGCGTGAAACCGGCATCATCGGTAGGCGAGGATCTTGGCATCGACGCCATCATCGGCCGGCCGGTGCGGCGTTGATAGGCCATCCAGCGCTTCCGCACCCAGCGAACATGTCCGGACCGCGATAGCCAAGCGCAGTTGATGACGCCATAACCGCTCGTTTTCCGGGCCGTTTCAGGGAGGTGACCAT
>CAXSHC010000269.1:0-772 GCA_964236745.1 uncultured Acetobacteraceae bacterium | reverse complement strand
GACAGCAAGCTTGATGCTCCTGCTTCCCGCCGCCGGCGTCGCCGCGGACCGGTATGCGAACCGGTATCATGTCGTGACCCCCAGCTTCGGCTGCGTGGTGCCGTGGACGACCTGGGCGCTGAACGACGAGCGCAACCCGCGCCGTCGCGACTCGCGCTGGGTCGACCGGGTCATCAACCGCGGCGGGTGCCGGCTGGTGAGCCCGATCCAGGAATGGGAACGGGTCGGCCGGATAGGGCGGCTCGTGCTGCTGCGCCTGGTGCCATTGCATATCGGCGCGACGCCGCTCCTGTTCCGGCCTTCGGATCTGCGCGTGGGCCAGATCGCGGTTCCGGCGCCTTCTGCGCCTGAGGCCACAACGGTTCCCACGCCGCCCGGTCCCGGTCCGGGCCAGGGAATGGATGTTCCACCGCCCGCCGCGCCTGCCCCAGGTGCCGCGACACCGAGCGCCGCAATACCGGGCGCTGCGACACCGGCCGTTGCGAGACCAACCGGGGCGGGCGGTCCGCCGCCCGCCGCACCGTCCGCTTCAACGCTTTCGGCGGCGGCGCAGCCATCTGCCGCTGCGCCGTCACCGGTTGCAGGCTCGCTTCCGGGAAAGCAGGCGTCCACGCCGGCAATGTCGGATGCCGATCCGCCAGCGGCGTCCGTCAGCGGATCCGGCCCCGCGACGCAGGAGCCATCGGCCAGCACGACGCAGGAGCCGTCGGCCAGTGGGACGCAGGAGACGCCCATCGTCGCGACGCCATTGGCCGCTCCGGCCGCTGAGAAT
>CAXSHC010000268.1:0-4513 GCA_964236745.1 uncultured Acetobacteraceae bacterium | reverse complement strand
GACGCGCCTCCGCCATTGTTTCCGGCGCCCGGGGCGGGCCGACAGGGTCGGCCTCGGCGGGCCCGGTCGTCGCCGCGATGACTGCCATGGCCTGGTTCCGTCCCGATGTCACGCCGGAGAACGTGCCGGCTTGTGGAACGATGTCCAGAAAAATCCTGCGGTGCAACACCGGCGCGGCGGTAGTGGCTTCAGGCCTGGGGAAGGGGGGGCGTCAGGCGGCGCGCGGCAGCCGGACCACGAAGCGGGCGCCCACCACCCGTCCGGAGCCGTCGACGCGGTTTTCCGCCGAGATCCGGCCGCGCAGGGCCTCGACGATCTGCCGGCTGATCGACAGGCCGAGCCCGGAATGCTGGCCGAAATGCTCCGCCGCCGGCCGCTCGGAATAGAACCGGTCGAAGATGCTGTCGAGCTTGGCGGCCGGGATGCCCGGGCCCTCGTCCGCCACCGCGATCTCCAGCATCCCGGGCAGCGACCCGGGCACCTCGGACACCGACAGCACGATGCGCCCGTCCGGCGGCGAGAACGAGGCGGCGTTGCCGAGCAGGTTGCGCAGCACCTGCACCAGCCGGTCCTCCACCGCTTCGGCCAGGAGCGGCCGGCTCGGCGCGGCCGGTGCCTCCACCACGATCACCGGGTCGCCCGGCTTTCGCGTCGCCCCGTTGATCTCCGCCAGCACCGACAGGATCGGCAGCACCGCCACCGGCTCGGTGGTCGAGCGCGACAGCTCGGCGTCGACCCGGCTCGCGTCGGAGATGTCGGTGATCAGCCGGTCGAGGCGGCGCACGTCCTGGTTGATGATCGCCAGCAGGCGGCGCTGCCCGTCGCCGTCCGGGGTGCGCATCAGCGTCTCGATCGCCGAGCGTATGGAGGAAAGCGGGTTCTTGATCTCGTGGCTGACGTCGGCGGCGAAGCGCTCGATCGCGTCCATGCGCGCCCACAGCGCGCGCGCACTTTCCTCCAGCGCCTGCGCCAGGTCGCCGAGCTCGTCCCGCCTCGCCAGCAGCCTGGGCGGCACGCTGCCGGTGCGGCCGATGGTTTCCCGCATCACGTGCGCCGAGGCGGCCAGGCCCAGCAGCGGCCGGGCGATGGTCTGCGCCAGGTACCAGGACAGCAGCACGGTGATGGCGAGTGCTACGAAGAACAGCACCAGGATGGAGGAGCGCACCGCGAACAAGGACCGGTCCACCTCGCGCGCTTCCCGGGTCAGCTGGATGATACCCACCGTTTGTCCGTCATGCGCCACCGGCTCGGCCACCGTGACCAGCAGCCGGTGGTCGGCGGTGCGCCGGATGAAGGGGGCGGTCTCGGTGCTGTCCGGATCGCCGAAGCGGAGCTGCTCGCGCACTTCCGGCTGCGCGTTCGGGTCCGCGCCGGGTCCGAGCGTCGGCACCAGCCGGTGCGGCATCAGGCTCAGCAGCCGGTCGTAGAGCTGTTGCAGCAGCTGCGCGCCGCGGTCGGGCAGCCCTCGCGCCGGGTCAGTCCCGGTTACGCTGGTCCCGGTCGCCTCGGTCCCGGCGGCGCTGGTTCCTGGAGGGCGCACACGGGGGCCACCCAGGATGTCGGTCCGGCTGTCGGCGATCTGCTGCCCGTCGGGCGCGAACAGCCTAGCGTGCGCGCTCGGGCTGGGCTCGGTCAGCCGGAGCAGCAGGGGCTGCGCCAGAAGCGGCACCAGCTCGAAGGCTTCGGCCGGAGCGGGCTGGTTTCTGGCCGTGCGGGCCCGCCTGGAACTGTGCGGCGCGCCCTTCGGCGCCACCGTCACCGCCGACTGCCCGAGGGCGCCGGCATAGATGCGCGCCTGCTCGCGCAGCGCGTTGACCTCCGCCTCCAGCAGGCTGTTCTGGAACTGGTTGAGGTAGAGCAGGGTCGCCACCAGCAGCGCCAGCGGCAGGGCGTTGACCAGCAGGATGCGACGCATCATCGGCGACACCCAGCGGCGGCGGGTGAACAGGACGGACGGCGCCTCGATCGCCGGGGCGGCGGCGGCTCGCTGCACGGCCCGGCGCATGGCCCGCTGCATGAAAAGCGTCATTCCTCCTTGTAGCGGTAGCCGATGCCGTAGAGCGTCTCGATGTGGTTGAAGCTTTCGTCCACCTGCCTGAACTTCTTGCGCACCCGCTTGATGTGGCTGTCGATGGTGCGGTCGTCGACATAGATGTTCTCGCCGTAGGCCGCATCGATCAGCTGGTCGCGCGACTTCACAAGCCCCGACCTGGCGCTCAGGGCCTTGACCAGCAGGAACTCGGTCACGGTGAGCTGGATGTCGGTGCCGCGCCACAGGCACTGGTGCCGGGTCTCGTCCAGCGACAGCTCGCCGCGCACCATCACGCCGGCGGGCGCCGCCCCCGCCGCTTCCGCCCGGAGCGCCTCGCCGCGACGCAGCAGGGCGCGGATCCGCTCCAGAAGCAGGCGCTGCGAGAACGGCTTGGTGATGTAGTCGTCGGCGCCCAGCCTCAGCCCCATGAGCTGGTCCACCTCCTCGTCCTTGGAGGTGAGAAAGATCACCGGCATCTGCGAGCGCGCGCGCAGGCGCTGCAGCAGCTCCATCCCGTCCATGCGCGGCATCTTGATGTCCAGCACAGCGAGGTCCACCGGCCGGGCGCTCAGGCTGGCCAGCGCGCTTTCCCCATCCGTATAGGTGCGCACCCCGAAACCCTCCGCTTCCAGCGTCATCGACACGGAGGTGAGGATGTTGCGGTCGTCGTCGACGAGCGCGATCGTGTGCTTGGTCGGCTCCATCGCGTGGGGCTCCTGGTTGGCGCGACCGATTGCGGCGCGCCTGATTGCGGCGCGATTGTGGCGCGAAACGACCGTTGGAGCCAATCGCCCTGGTTCCGGCGGTATTCCGGCGGCGTTCCGGTGCCCCGGTGCTGGCACCGTGATGCCTTGTTCATGCTTGTGTGGTGCCCTACTTCACCGCCATGGACGACACCCAGCCTCATGCCAGCGAGACGATGACCCCTCCCAGCGACAGCTTCCGAGACGCGCCGCCGGCCGGCCGGCCCGTGCCCCGCTTCGATCAGGCGACGCCGCCGGAGCCTCCGGCGCCTGCGCCCGAGGCGGAGGTGGTCGAGACGGGCGACGGTCCGGACGCGCTGATGCAGGCGGCGAGCGAGCGGATCGGCGCGCTGGAAGCCGAGCTGGAAGCGATGCGCGAGAAGTGGATGCGCTCGGAGGCGGAAACCCAGAACGTGCGCAACCGCGCCCGGCGCGACGTGGACGACGCGCGCCAGTACGCGGTGCAGAAGTTCGCCAAGGACGTGGTGGAGGCGGCCGAGAACCTGCGCCGCGGCTTGTCCAGCCTGCCGCCGGCGGATGCCAACGACAGCCCGGTGGTGACCCGGCTGCGCGAAGGCTTCGAGGGCGTGGAGCGCTCCTTTCTCGGAATCCTGGAGCGCAACGGCATCACCGGTGCCGATCCCACCGGGGCGGCATTCGATGCCAACCTGCACCAGGCCATGGCCGAGCAGCCGACCGCCGACCATCCGCCCGGCACCGTGATCCAGGCCTGGACCTCGGCCTGGACCCTGAACGGCCGCCTGTTGAAGCCCGCCATGGTGGTGGTGGCCAAGGCGCCGGACATGCCGCCGGCGACCGAGGCGACCAGCTTCGACCGCACGGTTTGATGGTTCGTTCCGCCATGTGACGGGCGCGGGGCTTGTCGTGGTGGCTGGCCCTGAATACATCCGTGCCGGGCCGCCTGACGTCGACGGGCGGGAAGGCGGGCCCGCGTCGCATCCGCCAACGGTTCCAGTTCCAAAGGGCAGCACCCGGTGCTTCGGGCCGCGTGTCGCCGCTGTTCAAGGAGAAACAAGATGAGCAAGGTTATCGGTATCGATCTCGGCACCACCAACTCCTGCGTGTCCATACGCGAGGGTGACGAGAACCGGGTGATCGAGAACAGCGAGGGTGCTCGCACCACGCCGTCCATGGTCGCCTTCGCCGAGAACGGCGAGCGGCTGGTCGGCCAGGCCGCGAAGCGCCAGGCGGTCACCAACCCGACCAACACCCTGTATGCCGTGAAGCGCCTGATCGGCCGTCGCTTCGAGGACCCGACCGTCGAGAAGGACCGCGCCCTGGTGCCGTTCGGCATCGTCAAGGGCGACAACGGCGACGCCTGGGTCGAGGCGCGCGGGCAGAAGTACGCCCCGTCGCAGATCGCCGCCTTCGTGCTCGGCAAGATGAAGGAGACCGCCGAAACCTATCTCGGCGAAAGCGTGAGCCAGGCCGTCATCACCGTGCCGGCCTACTTCAACGACGCCCAGCGCCAGGCCACCAAGGATGCCGGCCGCATCGCCGGCCTCGAGGTGCTGCGCATCATCAACGAGCCGACCGCGGCGGCGCTCGCCTACGGGCTCGAGAAGAAGAACGGTGGCACGATCGCCGTGTATGACCTCGGCGGCGGCACCTTTGACGTGTCGGTGCTGGAGATCTCCGACGGCGTGATCGAGGTGAAGTCCACCAACGGCGACACCTTCCTGGGCGGCGAGGACTTCGACGCCCGCGTGATCGCCTA
>CAXSHC010000267.1:0-4514 GCA_964236745.1 uncultured Acetobacteraceae bacterium | reverse complement strand
GGTCTGGGCAAACGCGTCCGCTTGCGCCTGCCCGTCGCGGACCAGGATGCATCCCGCGTCGTACGGCACCTGCGCCCATTTGTGGAAGTCGAACGCCAGGCTGTCGGCGCGCTCGATGCCTGCAAGCCGCGGCCGCACCGCCGGAGACAGCGCCGCCAGCGCCCCGAACGCCCCGTCGACGTGGAACCAGAGCCGCTGCTCGGCACAGAAGGCGGCGATGGCATCGAGCGGGTCGATCGCGCCGGTGTCCACGGTGCCGGCGGTGGCGGCCACCATGAACGGAGTCAGTCCGGCCGCGCGATCCTGTTGCACCGCCTCGCCCAGCGCGCGCAGGCTCATGCGTCGGTCGGCATCCAGCGGGATCGTGCGCAGCGCGTCGGTGCCCAGGCCGGCCAGATCGAAGGCCCGGGGGATGCAGCCGTGCGCGCTGGCGCCGGCATACCCGACGAGGCCGCGACCGCCGACCCCCTCGGCGCGCACCGCGGGTCCCGCTGCAGCCCGCCTCGCTACCAAGACCGCAATCATGTTGGCCATCGACGAGCCGGTCACCAGGATGCCGGAGCTGGTGGCCGGCATGCCCATCATCTCCGCCGCCCAGGCGATCACGGTGCGCTCCAACTCGATCGGCGCATGGTCGCGGCCGCCGAGGTTGGCGTTCAGCCCGGCTGCCAGCAGCTCGGCCAGCATGCCGACCCCGGTGCCGCCGCCATGCACCCAGCCCATGAACCGGGGATGGGTGTTCCCCAGGGCGTATGGCACCACCTGGGCCCCGAACGCCTGGTAGAGCGTCGCGGGATCGGTGGGCTTTCGCGGCAACGCCGTGCGCAGCGCCTGGCGCGCTTCCGGCGGCATCGGCTGCCAGACCGGCCCGGCACCGGCGCCGTGCGCCGCCAGCCGGTCGATCATGTCGTCGAGCATGCGGTGTCCCAGCGCCCGCAGGTCCTGCCAGTCATCCGGATCGAGACCGGCCATCGTTGCTCCCCTGGAAGATGAAATCGTGCTAGCTGCCGGCATCCGGGTACACGGCGTGCGCCCGGCTCCCATTGCAGCCCGGAGCCAGGTCGGGAACAAGGGATCCTTCAAGCGGATGTGGTCTGCATGTTCTTCGCCGGCTTCCACTACGAAGAGATGACGCTGTCCGGGACGCGCTACCGGTTGCGTACCGGAGGCGTTGCGGGCTGGAAGGCAGCACCGCTGCTGCTGCTGCACGGCCAGCCGCAGACCCATGCCATGTGGCATCAGGTGGCGCCGGCGCTGAGCGACCGCTTCGCCGTGGTGTGCGCCGACCTGCCGGCCCACCTCACCGTGGGCGAGCTCGCCCACGACATGCTGACGCTGATGCGACGGCTCGGGCATCGCCGCTTCTCGGTCGCCGGGCACGATTTCGGTGCCCACGTCGCGGCGCGCATCGCGCTCGACTCCCCGGACAACGTCGACCGGGTGGGGCTGATCGAGGCGGTGCCCCTGCTCGACCACAGCGGACGCGAGGACATGGCTTTCGCGCTTGCCGGCTACCAGGCGTGCTGGTTCGCCCAGTTGCACCCCAAGCCGGAAGCGCTGCTGGTGAAGGCGCCGGACGACTGGTTCCGCCTCGTCGCCCCGGACGAGAAGCCGGAAATGTTCGATCCGGAAGCGGTCACCGACTACCTGCTGGAAGGCGGCTGGAACGCCGAGCCGCGCGACCATAGCGCGGCAGCGGACGGACCCGTGCCGGTGCAGGACCAGGCGTCGCGCAAGATCGGCTGCCCGGTCCTTCTGGTGTGGGGCACGCACGGACGGATCGGCGGATGGTACGACCCGCGTACGCTGTGGCAGAACGGCATCGCCGGCGTGGTGGAGGGCGGCCCGATCGAGGCCGGGCACTTCATCCCGGAGGAAGCGCCGTTTGAGCTGGCGGAACGGCTGCGCGGCTTCTTCATCACCGCCTGATTTTCATCACCGGCTGACAGGAACCGGGCCCTGCCCGCCGGGCCGGGCGACGCGTCGGGTGACGGGGCGACCGGCCGCATGCACCCCAGGTGGCCATCGATCCCGGTGATTTCATGTCGTTTTCGGGACCACCTCCATGGGTCCGAATGCTTCCTTTTTCGCATCGACCGCTGGGGAACGATTGCGTTATCATGACAAGAGAGGTCATCCAGACCCGGTGTGGTGCGTAGACACCCGAGACAAGGGAAAAAGTTCGATGTCGGATCCGGGGATGTCCGAGTGCGCGCTGCGTCAGGCCTGGCGTCGGGCCGATCTGCAGGTGGCGAGAAGTCTTGCAGCACTTTGCTATGGCAAGGCGTCCGACGCCGGTGATATCGCGCAGTTGTCGCAGACTGCCGTGGTGGCGGCCCGGCAGCGTCGTGATCTGGCAGCCAGCCTGGCGGATCGTTCCGCCTTCCAACCCGGCCCGGTGAAGGAAGCACCGTCGCCGCTGGTGCTGCAGATCCTGCACGCCACCGCCCAGACCAGGGCGCTCCGGCCGCCGGTTGAGCGGCCCCTGATGTCGCTGCTGCGCGAGCGCCTTTCGGCCGACTGAGGACGGAACCGGCCGTCCCAACCGTTGCGGTGACAGCCGGCGTCCGGTCGGAAGACCTGGACAGGTTGGCAGATGGACTGGCTTCCGCCGCAAGCCCAGTGGCGGTTGCTCCCGCTGCCTGTCAGCCAGTCGCGGTTACGGCGACAGGTCGGCGCAGAAGCGGGCGATCCTTTGGCACGCCTCGACCAGCGACGCGTCGCTCGATGCGAAGCTGAGGCGGATGAAGGGGCTCATTCCGAACGCGCTGCCGGCGACCGTGGCGACGTGCTGTTCCTCCAGCAAGGCCATCGCGAAGTCGTCGTCGCTGTGGAGATGCCGTCCGCCGGCACTGGTCCGGTCAAGACATCCGGCGATGCCTGGATAAGCGTAGAACGCGCCGTCAGGTACTGCGCAGCTCATTCCGGGAATGGCCTGGAGCGCTGACACCACCAAATCGCGGCGACGACGGTAGGTGTCACGCATGATGGACATGCCGTCCTGCGGGCCGGACAAGGCTGCGACAGCGGCCGCCTGCGAGATGGACGAGGCGCCGGAGGTGGAGTTGCTCTGGATCGTCGACATGGCGTCGACCAGCCGCTTCGGCCCACCGGCATAGCCGATGCGCCAGCCGGTCATCGCGTAGCTCTTGGACACGCCGGACAAGGTGAGCACGCGGTCGCGCAGCGCAGGCGCCGCCTTGGCCAGCGACACGTGTGGCACGCCGTCGAACAGCAGGTGCTCGTAGATCTCGTCGCACAGGATCCACGACTGCGTGTGGCGCTCCAGCACGCGCGCCAGGGCGAGCAGCTCGTCGTGCGGGCAGGTCGCGCCGGTCGGGTTGTTGGGAAAGTTGAGGATCACCCAGCGGGTGCGCGGCCCGATCGCGGCTTGCAGCGCGTCGGGCCGAAGCCGGAACCGGTCGGCTTCCTCGCAGCGCGCGAACACCGGCTTGCCGCCGAGCAGCTCGACGATCAGCGGATAGCTCGCCCAGTAGGGAGCTGGGATCACCACCTCGTCACCCGGATCGAGCGTCGCCATCAGCGCGTTGAACAGGATCTGCTTGCCGCCGTTGGCGACGATCACCTCGTCCGGGGCGAACTCGAGCCCGTTCTCGCGCGCGAACTTGGAACGCACCGCCCGCTTCAGCGCCGCCGTGCCGTCGGTCGGCGGATACTTGGTGTCGCCGGCGAGGGCTGCGTCGTGCGCGCCCTGCACCGCGTGGGGCGGGGTGGGAAAATCCGGCTCGCCCAGCGCCAGCGAAATCACGTCGTGCCCGGCCGCACGCAGCGCGCGGGCGCACACCGACATCATCACTGTGGCCGGTGCGGACAGCCCGGACAGCCGCTGAGCGAGAGCCGGCATGACGTGCATGCGCCTCAGGTCATTCCAGTGCAGAAACTTTGAATGCGCAGGCACGCCTCGCGCAAGCTTGCGGTGTCGGTGGCGTAGGACACGCGGAAGTGGCCGGGAAACAGGAAGGCGGCGCCGTGCACGGCGGCGACCCCCTGCTCCTGCAGCAGCGCGGTGACGAAGGCCTGGTCGTTGGCGATAACCGTGCCGCCGGCGCTGGTCCGGCCGATGCAACCCTGGCAGGAGGGATACACGTAGAACGCGCCTTCCGGCTTGTGGCACGTGAGGCCGGGCGCCGCGTTCAGCATCTCCACCACCAGGTCGCGCCTGGCCTGGTAGGTCGCGACCATGCCGGCGATGAAGTCCTGCGGCCCCGACAACGCTTCCAGCGCCGCCGCCTGGCTGATCGAGGACGGGTTGGAGGTGGACTGGCTTTGCAGGGTGTCCATCGCCTTGACCAGTGCCTGCGGCGCGCCCGCGAAGCCGATGCGCCAGCCGGTCATGGCATAGGCCTTGGAACAGCCATTCATGGTGACGGTGCGTGGACGCAAAGCGGGCTCGACCTGCACGATCGTCGCCGCCCGGAAGCCGTCATAGACCAGCTTGTCGTAGATGTCGTCGGTGAACACCCACACGTCGGGATGGCGCAGCAGCACGTCGC
>CAXSHC010000266.1:0-4517 GCA_964236745.1 uncultured Acetobacteraceae bacterium | reverse complement strand
CGCGATGATCGACCGCCTGCGCGAAACACATCCCGCGCTGGAGATCGAGAGCTGCGCGTCCGGCGGCGGCCGGCCCGATCTCGGCATGCTCCGGCGCACCCACCGCGTCTGGACCTCGGACTGCACCGACGCGCTGGACCGCATCGCCATCCAGCGCGGCTTCCTGCGGCTGTATCCGCCCGAGGTGATGGGTGCCCACGTGTCGGCCAGCCCCAACCACCAGACCGGGCGCGTGCACACGCTTGGCTTCCGCGCGGCCGTGGCGCTGTTCGGCCATTTCGGTGTCGAGCTCGACCCGCTGCGCATGACCGACGCCGAGCGCATCGAGCTCGCCGCCTGGATCGCGCTGCACAAGCGGCTGCGCCCGCTGCTGCATGGCGGGGCGCACGTCGCGGTGCCGAAGCGCGCCGGCCGGGAAGCGCGCGGCGTCGTGGCCGAGGACCGGCGCAGCGCCGCCTGGTGCGTGATGCAGACCACCAGCGCCGACCGGCGCATCCCGGCGCCGCTGCTGCTGCCGGGCCTTGATCCGCTGCTCCGCTATCGTGTCCGGGCGCCGCTGCCGCAGGCGGTCCCGATGCGCGCCACGGACGCGCACCGCCAGCTGTTCGGCGACGGGCTGGTGGCGGCGGGCGCGCTGCTCGGACAGGTCGGGCTGGTGCTGCCGGAGATGCAGGCGGAAACCGCCTTGGTGCTGACCCTGGACGCGGAGAACTGAGGCCCATGTCGAACGTCCAGCTCAGCCACATCGCCAAGCGCTTCGGCGACCACGAGGTCATACACGACCTCGACCTCGACGTGGCGCCGGGCGAGTTCTGCGTGTTCGTCGGGCCGTCCGGCTGCGGCAAGAGCACGCTGCTGCGCATGATCGCGGGCCTGGAAAAGATCAGCGACGGCACGCTCAGCATAGGCGGCCGCGACATGACGCGCGTGCCGCCCGCCAACCGCGGCATCGCCATGGTGTTCCAGTCCTACGCGCTGTATCCGCACATGACCGTGTCTGAGAACATCTCGTTCGGTTTGCGCATGAGCGACATGCCGAGGAACGAGATCGAGCGCCGGGTGGCGGGCGTCGCCGACACGCTGGGGCTGACGCCGTTGCTCAAGCGCCGCCCGTCGCAGCTGTCCGGCGGGCAGCGCCAGCGCGTCGCGATCGGCCGCGCCATGGTGCGCGAGCCGGTGGTGTTCCTGTTCGACGAGCCGCTGTCCAACCTCGACGCGGCGCTGCGCCTGCAAACGCGGGTGGAGATCCTGCGCCTGCACCGACAGCTCGGCGCCACCATGATCTATGTCACCCACGACCAGGTCGAGGCGATGACCATGGCCGACAAGATCGTGGTGCTGAGCGCCGGGCGCATTGAGCAGGTCGGCACGCCGCTGGAGCTTTACCACCGGCCGGACAACCTGTTCGTCGCGGGATTCCTGGGCTCGCCGCGCATGAACTTCCTCCAGGCCACGCTGGTGCCGGACGATGGATACGTGGTGGCGCGGCTCGCAGGGGGCGACCTGGCATTTACCCTGCCTGGCGCTCCGCACGGCGAGGCCACGCTGGGCATACGCCCCGAGCACCTGCGGCTGCTGCGCGGCGGAGAGGAGGGCGCCGGCCTGGTGCTGTCGGCGACGGTGGACCTCGCCGAGCACCTCGGAGCCGAAACCATTCTGCACCTGACCGCTTCCGACGGCACCCCGCTGCTGCTGCGCACCGAGGGGCTGGCGCGCGAAGGCATGGGCGACGCCGTGCAGGTGCTGGTGGTGCCGGAAGCCTGCCACCTGTTCGCGCCGGACGGCCGCACCCTGCTTAACGGCAGCCAGGGCTGATCCGCGAGGGTCCGGATCCGGAGGAGAATCACCATGCTGGGTGTCTGCTACTACCCGGAACACTGGCCTGAAGCCTGGTGGCCCGAGGACGCGCGCGCGATGCGCCGGATGGGCATCACCCACGTGCGCATCGGCGAGTTCGCGTGGAGCCGGATCGAGCCGGAGCCGGACCGGTTCGATTGGGGCTGGCTCGACCGCGCCCTCGACGTGCTGGGCCACGCCGGCCTGCGCGTGGTGCTGGGCACGCCGACCGCGACGCCGCCGCGCTGGGTGGTGCTGCGCCATCCCGGCATCCTGCCGGTGGGGGCCGACGGGCGCGTGCGCGGCTTCGGCTCGCGCCGCCACACCAGCTTCTCCTCGCCAGACTGGTGGCGGGAGTCCCGGCGCATCGTCGAGGCGCTGGCGCAGCGCTACGGCGAGCATCCGGCGATCGCCGGCTGGCAGGTGGACAACGAGTTCGGCTGCCACGACACCGTGCTGTCCTACGGCCCGCACGACGTCGCGGCGTTCCGCGACTGGCTGCGCGCGCGCTATGGCGACGTGGCTACCCTGAACGCGCGCTGGGGCAACGTGTTCTGGTCCATGGAAGCCGGTGGCTTCGACGAGATCGACGCACCTCTGGACGCCGTGACCGAGACCAACCCGATCGCCCGGCTCGACTACCGGCGCTTCTCCTCGGACCAGGTCGCGGCCTATGGCGCCATGCAAGCGGCGATCCTGCGCACCCGCTCCCCCGGCCGCTTCGTCACCCACAACTTCATGGGCTTCTTCACCGAGTTCGACCATTGGGTTGTCGGGCGCGAGTACGACGTCGCCAGCTGGGATTCCTATCCGCTCGGCTTTCTGGAGCGGTTCTGCTTTGGCGACACCGAACGGGTCGCCTGGGCGGAAACCTCGCTTCCCGACATCGCGCCGTTCCACCACGACCTTTATCGCGGCGTCGGGCGCGGCCGCTGGTGGGTGATGGAGCAGCAGCCCGGGCCGGTGAACTGGGCCCGGCACAACCCGGCGCCGAAGCCCGGCATGGTCCGGCTGTGGAGCTGGGAAGCGCTGGCGCACGGTGCCGAGGTGGTCAGCTACTTCCGCTGGCGCCAGGCACCGTTCGCGCAGGAGCAGATGCATGCCGGGCTGCACCGGCCGGACCGCAGCCTGTCGGTCGGCGGCGCGGAGGTCGGGATCGTGGGGCGCGAACTGCACGACCTGCTGATGAGCCTGGGGATGGAAACCCTTCCCGACAGCGCGCGCGCGCCGGTGGCGATGGTGCTCGACTACGAAAGCCTCTGGATGGCCGACATCCAGCCGCAGGGTAAGAACTTCGAGGCGCTGCTGCTGCACTACCGCTGGTACGAGGCGGCCCGCCGCCTTGGGCTCGACCTCGACATCCTGCCGCCCGGCGCGCCGCTCGACGGCTACGCCGCGGTGCTGGTGCCGTCGCTGATGGCGATCACGCCCGAGGCAATGCAGGTCTTCGCCGGCACCGAGGCCATGTTGTTGTTCGGGCCGCGCAGCGGGTCCAAGACCGCGGACTTCGCCATCCCTTCGACCCTGCCGCCCGGTCCGCTGCAGGCCCTGCTGCCGTGCCGGGTCACGCAGGTGGCATCGCTGCCGGACGGGCTGCGGCACCGGGTGGTCGGAAATGCGGTGCAGGGGCAGGCCGAACGCTGGCGGGAAGCGCTGGAACTGCAAGGCAGCGCGACCTGCATCGCGCGGTTCGACGACGCCGGCCCGGCCGTCATCCGGCACGACCGCGTGCTGTATTGCGGCGCCTGGCCGGACGAGGCGCTGTTGTCCTCGCTGATGCGGCACGCGCTGCACGACCTGGCCGGGCTGCCGGTCACTGAGCTTCCGCCCGGCATCCGCCTGCGCCGCCGCGGCGGCTTGTGCTTCGCCTTCAACTACGGCGACCAGCCCTGGTCGATCCCCGGATCGCCGTCGCTGTTGTTCGGCAGCGAGACGCTTGGGCCCCAGGACGCCGCCTGCTGGCAGGCGGCCGGGTAACCCGCCGAACCGTTCCCGGCGCGCCTAGCCGCGGCCGAGAAACGGCATGGCGTTGGCCATGATGGTCAGGAACGGGATGTTGGTGTCGAGCGGCAGGGACGCCATCAGCACCACGCTGCGGCCAACATCCTGTGCGTCCATCATCGGCTCCACCGCCATGTGGCCGGCCGCCTGCTTGGCGCCGGTCTGCATGCGGGCCGCCATCGCGGTGGCGGCGTTGCCGATATCGATCTGGCCGCAGGCGATGTCGTACGGCCGTCCGTCCAGCGACAGCGTCTTGGTCAGCCCGGTGACGGCGTGCTTGGTCGCGGTATAGGCGGCCGAGTCCGGGCGCGGCGCGTGCGCCGAGATCGAGCCGTTGTTGATGATGCGTCCGCCGCGCGGCGCCTGCGCCTTCATCATCCGGAACGCCCCCTGCGCGCACAGGAACACGCCCGTCAGGTTGACCGACACCACCGTAGTCCAGTCGGCGAAGCTGAGATCCTCGAAGGCGACGCCCGACACGTTGGTGCCGGCGTTGTTGAACAGGAGGTCGAGCCGCCCGAAACGCGCCTGCACGGCCGCGAACAGTGCGTCCACCGAGCCGGGATCGGACACATCGGTCGCCTGCGCCAGGGTGCGCACCGCCGCGTCGCCCGCCAGCCTGGCGGTTTCCTCCAGCCTCGCCCGGTCCCGTCCGGCCAAAATGACCGACCAGCCTTCCG